>CANSTR010000067.1 GCA_947649935.1 uncultured Clostridia bacterium | reverse complement strand
CACTGTAGCACCATTTGTACTACTTAAGTTTGTAACACTTTGGCTGTTGTCATAAACCTTCGCTCCACCTGCACTCGTTGCCCAACCGCCAAATGTATAACCTGTTTTGCTAAATGCGTTAGCCGTCAACGCCTTCGCCGTTCCATATTCATGCGTGCTATTTGCCATACTTCCAGTCCCGCCATTTGCATTATATTGCACTTGGTACGTAATCACTGGCTTATACGTGAAGTAATTTCCGCCATTCACGCCATCCCAAAGTCTGACATAAATTGGCGTTCCACTTTCAACTGTTACAACGCTTTTGTTCTCCCAATCTTCGTCATTTTTGCTTGCCTTTGTACAAATTTGCATTTGATAAGTTGACGTTGTTTCAAATGTTACTGTCGCACTTGTTCCACTCCAATTGGTTGATTGCACGCGAACGTTCGTGCTTGTTGCTGTGTCAACTGCTTGCAAATTTACTTTCTTATAAATAATATTTCCAGCTACATCTTTCAACCAAATATAATATGGTCGGTTATTTTTCTGATTTTCCATAATTGGTGAAGTAAACGTTTTTGCTCCATTTTCAATGGTTTCAAAAGTTGTTGGCTCTTCTTCTGTTTCTGTAATTTGGTAGCCTGCCAATCCTGAATCTTCGTCACTTGCCTCGAATTGATAGCTTTTCGTCGTTGCTGTTACCGTATCAATTTTAGGTTCAACTTTATCAATTTTGTCAACAATTGCCTCTGCTGTGGTGCGTCCTGCTTGGCCTTTTGCGTCAATTAATCTAACAAACATTTTGCCGTTTTCTGCAAAGTTTTGGCTATTGTCGCTTTCCCAGTTAGCACCATCTTTGCTCGTTTGCACTGTGAATCCTGCAAAATTTGCACTATTTTTTAATTCTGCTGTCACTAAAACATCTTGGTTTGTCCAGCCTGTTGGCTCATATGTATAATCAAAATCTTTGTTAGCAACCGATGGAACTTCCTTCAATGTGAACTCTTTTGAAGTCACATTTCCCGCTTTGTCTTTTGCCCAAGCATAAAATGTTTGCCCTTGCGCGCCTTCGCCGGTTGTTGTAAAAGTTTCTTGTAAGTCAACTGGGTCAAAGCTTTCAGGCTCTCCTGCTGTTTCTGTAATTTTGTAGCCTGCAATTTTTGAAATCTCGTCTGTAGCCGTTATTTCGTAACTGTTTGTTGTGGTTTCAACACTAATTTCTGGCGCTTGCTTATCAATATTCGTAATTTCTGTTTGAATAACTTTTCCTGCGCGTTTTCCGTTGAATGCTCTAACGTAAAATGTTCCATTTATCGTGAACGTTTGATTATCCACGTTTTTCCATGTTACATTGTTTTTGCTAGTTTGCAAGGTGTAACCTGTCAAATCTATGTTTGGAACAGCTGTAACTACTACGTTTTGGTTAATCCAATCCGCGTTCCAATCGTCTGTTCCTGCAATTTTCTTCTGGAATGTGATGTCTGTATCTAGTAAGTCTTTGACTAGCTTTATTGTGTCTTCGTTCACGTTTCCGCTATTTTGTGGCTGATTGATTTCTACATTTTCTACCTTTATTTTTCCATTGGAATCTATTATAAAATCGCCTGTATTGGCTGGCGTTGTGGAGTCTTCATACACAAATGTTCCGTCTTCTTTTACTGAAATTGTTCCTCCTGTACTGGTTGAAAGTGAACCGCCATTTTCTTCTATTTTCTTTTTTAGCCATTCTTCAAAACTGTCTGTACTTCCACTTTCTTGCCACTCTTTTTTCAATTCTGTCATTGCTTTGTCAATTTCTGATTTTAACGAATCTTCTGTTGTCATATCCTTAATTTCGCCACCTGCGCTGGTCATTTCCTTGACAATGACTTTTCCATCATTATCAACAATAATATTCGAATAATTTCCTGCACTATCTTCATAAATCAAAGTTCCGCTTTCACCTGGGTACAATTTTCCGCCGTTGGCTGTTTCTACATACTTTTTGTCAGATGCCTGACATTTTTCTTCGATGAACTCCGTAAACGTCTTTTCTTGGTCCTTTGTGCCGTATTCTTTTTGGTATTCTTTGACTAAATTTTTGATAGCAACCTCGATTTCATTCGTCAAATTTTCCGAATTGGTCATATCTTGCACATTTCCCTTTTTGTCCGTGATTTCCTTGATTAATAAATTTCCTTGGGCATCTTCTACTATTTTAGCATCGTCTTCGGTTTCCTTGTCTTTGTAATGCAAATTGTTATTTTCATCTAGCCAATATTTTCCATTTTCGGTTTCCAAGACTTTGTCCTCATTTTGCTCACATTTGTCTTTTATGTAATCGTATAATGTTTTGTGATTTTCGCCTTCTGCGTACATATCAATTAAAATTGACGCATCTGATAATTCTTTGGATTCCTTTATTTTCGCAATTTCCATGGTGCTGGCTGCCTTTTGCGCCCTTCTTAAAATGCCATTACTTCCGCCAATTAAATTTAGGCTGATACCGGCTAGAATGAGTAGTACGATGATAGTTACAACTAATGCTACTAGCGTGATTCCGGTTTTGTTTTGGGTCAATGTGGACATCGACCCCTACGTTTTTTGAATTTTTCATTTTTACCTCCCATTTTCCATTAATTATTATATTATATTTAACATAATTATTTTAGCATTCATAGCAACACTTGTCAATGATTTTTGTCAATGTTACACAAATGTAATATTGTTACTGTTTTGT
>CANSTR010000066.1 GCA_947649935.1 uncultured Clostridia bacterium | reverse complement strand
AAGAGTTAGAAATGAACACTTTGACCTTATGGTATTAGACTTTATTATGAGTCCGATTCATGGCGATAAGGTTGTTGAAGAAATTCGTAAATTTAATAAAGATTTATATATTTTATTATTAACCGGACACAAGGACCTTGCTCCTCCTCTTGACACCATCCGTCGTTTAGATATTCAAGGATATTGTGAAAAGAGTGATAAGTTTGACCAGTTGCTTTTGCTCATTGAGTCTGGCATAAAATCCATTTCTCAAATGAATGAGATTAAGAAAATTAACAAAGAATTAACTGGTATGTATGAGAAACTAGAGCAAGCCTATATGGAAAGTATCCAAACTTTAAGGTTTGCCGTTGAAGCAAAAGATGCCTATACACGAGGACATTCTGATCGTGTTTCGGAATATTCCATTTTAATTGGGAAACACTTAGGATTATCTGCAGAAGATATTAAAACATTAAAAGTTGGCGGATTATTCCATGATATTGGTAAAATTGGTATTCCAGATAGTATTTTGCGAAAAGAGTCTAGACTAGACGATAGTGAATATTCGCAAATTAAAAACCATCCATCCATTGGTGCACATATTCTTTGCAATGCGGAGATTTTCCGTGAGATTATCCCGATTGAAAAACACCATCACGAGAAATATGATGGTACTGGATATCCAAGTAGATTAGCTGGAGAAAATATTCCATTTTTAGCCAGAATTGCCGCTGTTGCAGATACTTTTGATGCCATGTCTTCTCGAAGAACTTATCGTGATGCGCTACCGATTGATGTGGTAAAAGCTGAAATTACTCGTTGCTCTGGTACACAATTCGATCCACAAATTGCAAAAGCCTTTTTAGAGATTTTGGAAACGAAATACGATAAAATTCAAGAAATTCAAAGAAAATATAGTTAAGGTTCGAGGTTTTTATGAAATCTTATCAAGTACGAACAAGGGCAAAAGAATTTTTAACAGGTGGTTGGAAAACCTTTGCATTTACATCTTTACTTTATTTGGTTTTCCTACTACTTGTTTCTTATGTTCCTAGGTTGTTAAAAGTCCCATATATTCTATGTATTATCCTCCAAAACGGATGTAATATCTTTTTTTCTTATGGGCTTTTTTCTGTTTTTTGGCACTATTCACGAGGGCAAGACGTACGTTTTTTTGATTTTGCAATCATTGCTCTAAAAAATATAAAGCGCGCCTTTCTCTTGTTTTTCTATACAGCATTAAGACTAATCCTACCATTCCTTGGTGTTATCATTTCTACTGTACTAATTGCAAGTTCTGTTACAGGTTCTCTCATTTATGCTTCACAGGATTTAGGTAGCTCCCCATTTTTAATTGCAGTTTTTATTATTTCGATTATTTTAGCTGTTGTATCTTATGTTGTTTTTTTCGTAAAATCACTTTATTATGTTTTTAGTAATTTGATTGCGATTGAACATCCCGAATTATCTGAAAAAGATTGTGTAATAAAAAGCAAAGAAATGATGAAGGGACACCGTATTCAATATCTAAAATTATTATTTAGTTTTATTGGATGGTTTATTGTTGGAATATTTACTTTACTAATCGGATTCATTTGGATATTTCCTTATTTGCAAATGTCTATTATTGCATTTTATGAAATTATAAAAAATGGAGAAATAAACAAAAAGAAAAAACATCGAAATAAAAAGAAAAAATAAAACGCATTTTATGTGTTTTATTTTTTTATTCGTATTTTATTTTTCACATATATCCTTTCTTGTTTTCAATCATTCATTTAATTTCTTGTTTTACTGCTTCTGAATTGCTAACAGCAGACTTTTTCCTTGCTCTATTCCCTCATTATTTCTACTTTTATCCACAGATTTCCACTGCACTTATTTTGTCTTTTTGAAATTCGCACCGGTTTTCTCTCATTTTAGAAGTAAACG
The DNA here is from genome assembly GCA_947649935.1 of uncultured Clostridia bacterium. GTDB lineage: Bacteria > Bacillota > Clostridia > TANB77 > CAG-508 > Scatovivens. The sequence goes on along the minus strand of CANSTR010000066.1, from coordinate 807 downwards.
TAATGCCATTTCGTGTGTTTGTTCCAAATAACCGGTCTTTTTCCTTTTCTCTCACTTGTCCCTAACCCTACCCGTCCTATTTAAGCAGCAAATTATTTCATTTTTTCTTGTTTTTTCCTCCATTTCTGCAAAATCCTTTTGGGAGTGCCTTGTCATATTTCCAAGTTTTCATTTTGATTTTTCATTTTCGTCAAAATTATTTTTTCTCGCCAACTTCATTTCGCTTTTGCGTCTTTCTTTTTCTCAAAAAACATCCTTTTTTATTTTAATTTTATTTGAATTTGTTTCTTTTTTTATTTTATCGATTCTTTTTTATTATTTTAATTTCTAATTTAATTTTATTTTTTTAATTTAATCTAATTATTTATTGTTTTTCATTTTTATAAAATGTTTTTTAATTTATTTTAATGAAAGATATTTTTATAAATTACTTTTATTTTTTTATTAAACTTTTTTAATTTATTTTTTGTTTTTTATTGTAGTTTATTTTTTATTTTAATTCAATTGTTTTTTATTTTCCCAAATTTAATTTTATTTTTTATTTCTTTTCGTTTTTGACAATTCTTTTTTAATTCTAATAAATTTTCTATTTTTTTGCTTTTTCTCATTTTGCCAAGCGTCTCTATCTTTTAATTTGTATTTTGCTTGTTACTTTTCCTGAATAGCTGTAACTTTTTTCCACTTCTATGTCATTTCTTGTACTAGTGGCTTCTGTTTCCGTATTTTATCCTTGTGTATTGTCTGTGAACATAATAACTTTTAATTCGTTTTTCAATTTTAATTGCTATTTTTAGATTTTTCTTCTTG
>CANSTR010000065.1 GCA_947649935.1 uncultured Clostridia bacterium | reverse complement strand
ATAAATTATATATTGATTTTTTGTTGCTATTATTTTTTGAATGGACATAATCATACTTTTTGCAAAATTTTTGAAAAAAGTATTGACAAATAAAAAAGAATAGTTTATAATGAATCTTGTCGTTAGGGAATAACGGCAAGAAAATTTTATATGCAGGTGTAGTTCAATGGTAGAATTCCAGCCTTCCAAGCTGGCTATGCGGGTTCGATTCCCGCTACCTGCTCCATTAGAGAAGTCATTGTATTAGAAAGAGATCTAGTATGATGGCTTTTGTTATGTATTTTAAATCAAAAATTTGACAATTTTATTTAAAGGAATAATAATTATTTTAAAAGAAATGGAACCAAAGGTAATACCCTATAACTTTGTGCTTTTTCAACGTTATAGGGTATTTGTTAGCTATAGAGTCTTTTTACTTAAATTTTGGATAACTTGTATCAGCTGAATCTTTTCTGCTGCTTTTACTTTTTCTGCCACATCATCAGCTGTATCGGTTGGCAAAACATCAATTTTTGTTTGAGAAATGATGTTGCCTTCATCGTAATGATTGTTGACATAATGAACTGTCGCACCACTGATGGTTTCATGTGCATTGACCACTGCCTCGTGAACTTTCATACCATACATGCCTTTTCCGCAAAACTTCGGAATGAGCGAAGGGTGCGTATTAATAATGGTATACTTTTCCACCAATTTTGGACCAATTTTTTTCAAATAACCTGCCAAAACAATTAAATCGATTTCATAATTTTTCAAAACATTTTCTAACTCGATATCGATGTTGCTTGCCTTTTTATTTTGGATGATGTATGTTTCGATACCAGCGTTTTTAGCGCGTTCCAAAGCATACGCATCTTCCGAATTGGAAATGACCAAATTAATTTGGCAATTTTCCAATGTTTTTTTTTCAATGGCATCCATGATAGCTTGTAGGGTTGTGCCTCCACCAGAGGCGAAAACGACTAGATTGTACATTTTTTATCCTTTCGTAGGGGCACGGTGCACCGTGCCCGATTAATATCAATTTATCACAAGGGCACGGTGCACCGTGCCCCTACGTTATTTTTCGAAATTTTTGCCTGTGATTAATTCGTAGGCCTCGCTATATTTTTGGACGGTTGTGTCAATGACGTCTTGGGGAATGGCTTTGCCACTTTCTGGGTTGTAGCCACTGGATTTGATCCAATCGCGTAGATATTGTTTATCAAAACTTTTTTGCGCTTGTCCCACTTTGTAATCGCTAGCTGACCAAAATCTGCTTGAATCTGGAGTTAAAACTTCGTCGGCAAGAACTAATTCGCCATTTTCGTCTAAACCAAATTCGAATTTGGTATCCGCAATCATCACACCTTTTGTAGCGGCATATTCGGCACATTTGTTGTAAATCGCAAGTGTTTTGTCACGCAATTTTTCAGCCAATTCAGTGCCAACGATTTCGGCACATTTTTCAAAAGAAATATTTTCGTCATGGTCGCCGATTTCAGCCTTTGTGGAAGGCGTAAAAATGGCTTCTGGCAATTTTTGCGACTCTTGCAAACCTTCTGGCAATTGAATCCCGCAAACCGTACCATTTTCTTGGTAACTTTTCCAGCCAGAACCTGTAATATAGCCACGAACGATGCATTCGATTGGAACCATTTTCAATTTTTTCACTAACATCGAACGTCCTTCGAATTCAGGTTTTTGGAATTCTTCGGGAAAATCTTTGGTATTCGTAGAAATAATGTGATTTGGAATGATGTCTTTGACAAAATCAAACCAGAAGGCAGAGATTTGGTTTAGGATTTTTCCTTTGTTTGGTATCAAAGAAGGTAGGATATAATCGAAAGCAGAAATTCTATCAGATACCACGAGCAATAATTTGTCACCATCAATTTCATAGATTTCGCGGACTTTTCCGCTGCTTAATTTTTTGATCATTGTTTTTCTCCTTTTTATAAATTATTCAAAATTCACATGTTCTTCATGTATTCTTCATAACCTTGTGCTTGTAATTTTTCATCTTTTGCGATAACCGCATTTTTTAGCGATGTCTTGTAATCGATTAATTTTTGTTGAATTGTTTCATCCGAAATGCCTAAAATTGTGGTGGCTAAGATGGCAGCGTTTTTAGCACCATTGATAGCAACCGTTGCTACGGGAATTCCAGAAGGCATTTGCACGATAGAATAGAGGGAATCCACGCCATTTAACGTTTTGGTATGAATCGGAACGCCAATTACTGGAACTGGAACTTGCGCAGCAAGCACGCCAGGCAAATGAGCTGCTCCACCAGCACCACCAATGATTACTTTTACTTTTCTTTGTTTTAATTCTTCTGCGTATTCTGTCGCTTTTTCCGGCGTTCTGTGGACAGAAAGAATTTTCATTTCATACGAGATGCCTATGTCGTCTAAAAATTTGGCAGCATCTTTCATGATATTTAAGTCGGAATCACTTCCCATGATGATTGCAACATCGATATTTTTCATAATAAAACCTCCTCTTTTTGTCAGAATTATATAACAGATGGTTGTATTTTGCAAGATGTTTTGTCGAATAAAAGAAGAAAAAACGAAAAAACACTTGCAATTTGGAAAAAGATATGTTACAATTGTCTAAATTAAAAAGAAGGAGGTGAGAGAATGGAAGAATTAGTTGCTAAAATTGGAGAAATGCTAGATCAGAAGTTGGAAGAAAAATTAGTTGCAAAATTTGAAGAAGTGCTAGACGAGAAATTGGAAGAAAAATTAGTTGCAAAATTTGAAGAAATGCTAGA
>CANSTR010000064.1 GCA_947649935.1 uncultured Clostridia bacterium | reverse complement strand
CTATTCACCACCCGTCCCACCCCAACAAAAAGTGAGGTGAGTATTTAAAATATTAAAAAAAAAAAATTAAAAATTAAAAAAAAAAATAAAAAGATTAAGTGATTAAACCATTTACTAAAACAACGCCCAGCAGAATACCGAGCAACGGAGCTATTAGGCAATATTTTGCAAGGAGAAGAACGCTACAAAGAAGCGATTGGTGTTTACCAAGAAGCTTTAAGATATCGTCCAACACAATATGAGATTTATTATCAATTAGGAATGGCATATACGATGCTAAATGATTTCCAAAAGGCAAAAGAATATTACGAAAAAGCAGCTGATTTGAATTCGATGCTTTATCATGCTAAATTTGATATTGGACAGATCGAACTCATTATGGGAGATTTAGTACAAGCCAAAGAACATTTCATGGAATGTATTCAAAATGAAGATACCGAAGTTGGGGGATACTATTATTTAGCTATTATTTCAATTCTAAGAGGACATACAGATAATGCCGTCAATTACTTGAACTTAGCAATTGAACTTGCTGGAAAAGATGGAACAGTCTATGAAGATATGCTAGAAGAACCGCTTTTTGTAAAAATACGCATGCGTGTTACCAAACCAAGCAATCTAGAAAAAAGAACGCATAAAATTACAAAACGTGAGGAAAAAGTACAAAGACATTTAGCAGAAATGTATAATATTGTAGGAAAATTAAACAACAGTGATTTAGAAATGATGAAAAATGTGAAAGCAGTCGAAAAAGAAGAACAAGAGCAACAAAATAGCGAAATTGAGAAAGAATATTAAAGCATAATTTTTCAAAAACCAAATAATCATAAAGCAAAGGAGATGGTTATTTGGAAAAGAAAATTGCAATTTTAGGTGGCGACTTGCGTATTGCTTTGTTAGCCGAATTATTGGCAAATGAAAATTGGCAAGTACAAACCTATGGATTGGAGCAATATGAAGCAAAAGAGCCGATGGAAAAAGTGGCAGAACTAGCCGAGTTCTGTCAAAGGACGAATCTGATTTTTAGTGCCATGCCATTTAGCAAAGATGGTAGGAAAGTTGGTGCACCATTTGCAGAAAAAGAGATTTTAATCGAAGACGTTTTTGCGAATATGAAAATGGGAACGTTTATCGCGGGTGGAATAAAGCCAGAATGGAAAGAAAAATATACTTCTAAAATTCAATTTGTAGATTTATTAGAAGATGAAACACTAACCATTCAAAATGCCGTAACGACAGCAGAAGGTGCTATCCAAAAAATCATGGAAAAAACGACAACAACACTTTATGGGAGTAAAATTCTTATTTTAGGATTTGGGAGAATTGGAAAATTACTTGCCAATCGTTTAGAAAAGTTTGGAGGAGAAATTTGGTGTGAGGCAAGAAAGCCAGAGGACTTAGCTTGGATTGAAGCTTATGGCTATCATCCAGTGCCACTTGAACAATTGAAGACAATGGATTTATCGCCCTTTTCAATCATTGCCAATACCATCCCATATATTGTTCTTACCCAAAAAGAAATCCAAACACTAAATCCGGATTGCTATGTAATTGATTTGGCTTCTAGCCCTGGAGGCGTTGACCAACCAGAAATTGCAAAAAGAGGAATTGCTTTTGATTGGGCTTTGGCTCTACCAGGAAAAGTAGCACCGCTTACATCAGCAAAATTTTTGAAACAAGCATTGGAACGTTTTTTAATGCAATAAACAAAAGAAAGAAGGAGAAAACATGCAAATTTATCAAGCAGTTATATTAGGTATTATACAGGGGCTGACAGAATTATTGCCAGTATCGAGTTCAGCCCATTTAAATTTAATCCCATGGATTTTTAACTGGCAAGACATCCCAGAAGGATTTGATGTCGCATTACATATTGGAACACTGCTTGCGATTGTAATCTTTTTTGCGAAAGATTGGATTGCTTTAATCAAAGGTGGTATCAAAAAGGTAGTCAAAAAAGAAGATACGACCGAAGGTAGAATTTTTTGGTATATTGTGATTGCCACCATTCCAGCAGGTATCTTAAGCCTTATTTTGGAAAAGTTAAAAGGAAAACTATTTGACGGTAATCTCAAATTAGAAATGATTGTGATTGCTATTTCCTTGATTGTTATGGGTATTATTTTATATATTGTAGACAAAAGAGCAAAATCGAAAATTAAATATGAACAAATTAGTCTAAAACAATCCATTTGGATTGGCGTATCACAAGCGCTAGCAGCAGCATTTCCAGGTGTATCCCGTTCGGGAATTACTATGACAGTAGCAAGAGGTATGCAAATTGAAAGAGAGTCGGCAGCACGTTATTCTTTTCTATTATCGACACCAATCGTGCTCGCAGCAGCCTTATATGAATTCAAACATTTTGAATGTAATTTAGCCTTTTTCTTAGGTATTTTAGTAAGTTTTGCGGTAGGGCTAGTGGTCATTAAATTTTTATTAAAATATTTAAAAAAAGGAAGCTTCAAAATATTTGCCATTTATCGAGTAATATTTGGAATTTTTATCATTGCTTATACACTACTCTTCCATTAAAAGGAAAGTGAAAAAATGACAAAATAGGAAAAATTAGTCATTTTTTTCGTGAAAAGGAGTTGAATATTACAAGAATATTACGAAAATGTGAAAAAAACATGACAAAACGAAAAAACATATTGACTTTTTATTTTTCAGCGGTAAAATAAATTCATAAATTGAGGTAAAAAGATGGAATTTGGAAAAATATAAATTTTATTCAAAAATCATCAAGTATTATTTTGTACACTTTTGTAAAACATAAATATAGATA
>CANSTR010000063.1 GCA_947649935.1 uncultured Clostridia bacterium | reverse complement strand
ATGTGTCTATTTTTTTATGTTATTTTTGTTGCTTTATTTTTTTGAACTGAGGAATCGTAAAAAACTTGACATTTTATGTAAAATGCGGTACAATATAAGTAGTAGCAATGAGTTTTTAGCATTATTAAGACCCTCTGGGGTCAAAAAAGGAGGAATTACTATGTTACTGTTAGACCAAGTATCTGAAGTTGCCAAAAAGCTTCCTGATGAACGGGATAGGCTTTTAAGGCAAATTAACGCATCAACTTGGAAACAGCCAAGCCACAAAAATTTGGCTTATGAAATTGTTTCTTTAGTAAATGTATGGCATTTAGATGTATATCAAACATATGTCTACATGCCTGAGATTACAACTCCTGTCCGTTATTCCGATTATTCCCTAGAAGATGGGAACACATCAGGAATGGACAATTTAATTGAGACTGTATGCCAAGAGATTAATGAAATCTCTCCCGTATTACAGTTTTCACTTGCTGGTCATGAGCCAATAAGTGACGCAACAATTTCTATTAAGATTCGAAGCAGATTTTAGCAGAAATTGTTGTAAAAATTTTTTATAAAAGCGGGATATTGAACGAATGTTCTTTGTCCCGCTTTTCCTATTTTCTAATACTTTGCTTTTCCCCATAAAAAACTTGATATTTTATGTAAAATATGGTACAATAAAGTAGTAGAAATGAGTTTTAGCATAAAACAAGACCCACTTGGGTCAAAAGGAGGTTTTTTTATGAACGACATATTAAGAGATTTTAACCAAGCATTAAAAAATTTACCCGAATGGGTAAATGAGCTTGAGGAAAAGCTACAAAATAGGCCTCGGCCAGCTATAACTGTATGTAGCCGCGAGGACCTAGAAACTGCAAGGAAAGAGCTTGAGGATTGGGAGGAAGAGCAAAGACAATTGGTAAAAATTGTAACCCAATTGAAGCAGATAACAAAGGAAGAATTTATTATTATAGATAATAATTCTTGCAAATTTAAAAAAATTGAAGTTTCTTTAAATTTGAAATCTTATGTAATTGCGTGCAAGTGTACCCCTTATAATGATGCTATTGATTTGGAGAAACTCAAAAAACGCCTAAACAGTGATTTATTGGAGGCTTTAAAAACTCAACATCTTTTTTTATCTTGTGTTAATGTGGAAAGAAAGAGAAATGCTGACCTCTCTTACAACTACATGCTTTCAATTGACTGGATTTTGGCAAATTAACTAGAAGTAGCAAAAAGTTGCATACTAAAAAAGTCATTCTAATGCTATAATAAGCATTTAGAATGACTTTTTTCTAATATTTCACCACCATTTTCTCAAACTTCCCACGAATATATTTCTCCAACTTTCCCATAAAAATTTCTGGCTCGATTTCTTTTTTGGCAACCATGTCAAGACCCTTCTCCCAACTGGCTGTCAATTCCGGATTGAGCATATCTGGCATAGATTGCAAAATCACATCATAAATCGCCTCGCCTTTGACTGTCGGCGTGATAATTTGCGTTTTTGCGTTAATCGCCAAATACTGAATGCGTTCCAACTTTTCAATAATCGCTGCCCTTGTCGCACTGGTTCCAATTCCGGAGCCTTTGATTTGTTCACGCAGCGCCTCATCTTCAATCAACTTTCCCGCATTCTCCATCGCCAAAATCATAGAACCTGAATTGTAACGACTTGGTGGCGACGTTTCTGCTTCTTTTATTTCAAAATGGATGACTGGCACTTCCGCATTTTTTTTGAGATTTGCCAAAATGTCAAGATTGGAAGTATCTTCATTTTTGACTTTATTTTTAAGCACCTCCAAAAAGCCTTGTTTCGTACAAACTTTCCCACTGGCCGTAAACGTTTCATTTTCAATATTCAACGTTAGTGAAACCTTGTTATATTCCGCAGGCGGATAAAAAATCGCGATAAAACGCTTGACAATCAGCTTGTAAACATTTTTCTTCAAATCCGGCAATTTCTCATAATTCTCCAAACCTTGCCCTGTCGGAATAATGGCATAATGGTCCGTGATTTTGCTGTCATTGACATATTTGGTTTTGACCAAATTGGTGCTGTATTTTTCATCAATCATTTTTTTGATAAAACCACTTACTTCCTCGTCCTTGAAATTTTTGTATAAACCATTCAAATTTTTGCCGATTTCCTTCGCAACCGCAGTCGACAAAACACGAGCATCGGTTCTGGGATAGGTCACCAATTTTTTCTCATACAAATCTTGAATGATTTCCAAGGTTTCATCTGGCTTGATTTTAAAATTTTTGGTGCATTCATTTTGAATTTCGGCAAGATTAAAAAGCAAAGGCGCATTTTCCTTTTGCTTGGACTTTTTGAGTTCTGTCACAACCGCCTTTTTTCCTTCCAAACTGCTGATTAGCTTTTTGGCATCTTCCTCTTTTTTGAAACCTGAGTCGTTGTACAAAAGTCTGCTTTCGAAATAAGCTGACTTTTCATTGACTTTCCATTCTGCTTTAAAAGAAGCATCTTGTTCGCCAAATTCGCCAAGAACTTTATAATATTTCGTTTTGACAAAATTGCGAATTTCGCGCTCACGCACGACCACCATGCCAAGCACGCAAGTCATTACACGACCAACTGACACGGAAACGCGTTCTTCGTTGATTTGCTTGGCAATGCGTCTACCAAAAATAATGGACAACAAACGCGAAAAATTGATGCCAATCAAATAATCTTCTTTGGCACGCAAATAGGCAGAATCCGACAGACTATTATATTCTTCCATGCTTTTTGCTTCTTCGATGCCACGCAAAATTTCCTCTTCTGTTTGGGAATCAATCCACACGCGCTTCATTTCCGCATTGGGATTTGGCTTTGCCATCATGAAAACAAGCCTTTGAATGTATTCTCCTTCACGCCCAGAGTCTCCTGCGTTGTAAATTTCTGTCACGTCTTCCCTCTGCAATAAACTTTGCACAATGTTAAATTGTTTTTCAACATTTGGTATCACTTCATATTTATATTCTTCTGGCAAAAATGGCAAAGTTTCCAAACGCCATTTTTTCAGATTTTCATCATACTTTTCTGGATACGACATGGTCACCAAGTGACCGACGCACCACGTAATAATCCAGTCATTTCCTTCCAAATAGCCATTTTTTCTAGTCGTATTGATTTTCAGTGCCTTCGCAAATTCCATTGCAACAGACGGTTTCTCTGTAATGATTAACTTCATTCGTTTTTCACATCCTCTATTTCATCTTATCTTATTATATAAATCTAAGGCTGTTTTGTCAATTTAAATCTAGTTTTTTATATTTTACTATTGTAATTTTTGTAAAAATATGCTATACTGTTTTTAATTTATCTTATTTTAAATTGCTTTTATTCAAAAGCAAGATTTCCAAAATAAGCAAATTTTATTAAAAATCCTCCTTTGGGTGGTTTGGGCAGGGGTTGAGTCAAGCAATTTACTTAATCAACTTCTTAAATTGATAAAATTCTGGTCAAAAAAGTAAAAAAATGCAGATAGTCATGCCGGACTATCTGTATTTTTTATTAATTTAAGAAGAAACCCCCGGTTATACCGGGGGTACAAAAGACTTATA
>CANSTR010000062.1 GCA_947649935.1 uncultured Clostridia bacterium | reverse complement strand
TGGTCTACGTGACCAATTGTACCAATGTTAACATGTGGTTTTGTTCTTTCAAATTTAGCTTTTGCCATTTTTGATTCCTTCCTTTCTTGAAGCAATTCTTTTGCTTCCTTTAAATTTTTTATTTCAATTAAATGCATTTTACACTATATTTCTATAAAATGCAAGACCTAATTCAAAAATTTTTCAAATTAATCTTCTTTTTTAGCACGAGATGCTACAATGTTATCCAAAATTGATTTTGGAACTTCTTCATAATGAGATGGTTCCATTGAATAATTTCCACGTCCTTGTGTTTTTGAACGCAAATCTGTTGCATAACCAAACATTTCAGATAATGGAATAAACGCATGAATAATTTGTGAACCATTAACTGCATCCATTCCTTCCATTTTTCCACGTCTTGAGTTAACGTCACCAATAACGTCTCCCATATATTCTTCTGGAACTGTGATTTCAACTTTCATAATTGGCTCCAAAATAACTGATTTTGCTTGTTTACATCCCTCTTTAAATGCCATAGAACCTGCAATTTTGAACGCCATTTCTGATGAATCGACATCATGGTAAGAACCATCTACTAAAGTCGCTTTAAAGTCAATTACTGGGTAACCAGCAAGTGTACCATTATCAGCCGCTTCACGAATTCCTTCTTCCACTGGTTTGATATATTCTTTTGGAACAACACCACCCACGATTTTGCTCTCAAATTCAATACCTTTACCTGGCTCTAATGGTTCCATTTCAATCCAAACGTGACCATATTGTCCACGTCCACCAGATTGACGAATGAATTTTCCTTCCACGCGAACTGCTTTTCTGATTGTTTCCTTATATGCAACTTGTGGTTTACCGACACTACATTCTACTTTAAATTCTCTTTTCAAACGGTCAACAATAATATCCAAATGTAACTCACCCATACCAGCAATAATCGTTTGACCTGTTTCTTGGTCTGTGTAAGTTTTGAATGTTGGATCTTCTTCTGCCAATTTTGATAATGCGATACCCATTTTTTCTTGCGCTGCTTTGTCTTTTGGCTCAATTGCAATATCAATAACTGGCTCAGGAAATTCCATGGATTCCAAAATAATTGGATGGTCTGGGTCACATAACGTATTTCCTGTCGTAACATCTTTCAAACCAACCGCTGCTGCAATATCACCAGCATATACTTTGTCAATATCTTCTCTGTGATTTGCGTGCATTTGAAGAATTCTACCAATTCTTTCTTTTTTATCTTTGCTTGAATTCAAAACAGTTGAACCTGACTCCAATGTTCCTGAATACACTCTAAAGAAGCATAATTTTCCAACAAATGGGTCAGTTGCAATTTTAAATGCCAATGCAGCAAATGGTTCATTGTCAGAAGTTTTGGCTTCTGTTTCTGCTCCATCTGAAGTGGTTCCTTTGATGTGTGGAATATCTAAAGGTGATGGCATGTATGCGATAATCGCATTTAACAATTCTTGTACCCCTTTATTTTTGTAAGAAGAACCACAAACAACTGGGACAATTGAGTTATTGATGGTACCAATTCTCAATCCTTTTTTGATTTCTTCTTCTGTCAATTCTCCACCATCTAAATATTTCATCATAATTTCTTCATCTTGTTCAGCTACTGCTTCAATCATTTTTTCACGATATTCATTTGCCAAATCTTGCATATCAGCAGGAATATCTGTTTCTTCAATATCTTTTCCTAAATCATCTTTGTGAATTAAAGCTCTCATTCTAACTAAATCCACAATTCCTTGGAAATTGTCTTCTGCTCCAATTGGTAATTGAATTGGAACAGCATTTGCGTTTAATCGATTTTTCAATTGGTCAACGCAAAGCATAAAATCTGCTCCGGTTGTATCCATTTTATTGACATAAACCATTCTTGGAACATTATATTTATCTGCTTGACGCCAAACGGTTTCTGTTTGTGGTTGAACGCCACCTTTTGCTGCCAATACTGTAACAGCACCATCAAGAACTTTTAATGAACGTTGTACTTCAACTGTAAAATCAACGTGTCCAGGTGTATCAATGATATTGATTCTGTTATTGTCCCAAAAACATGTTGTACAAGCCGAAGTAATGGTAATACCTCTTTCTTGCTCTTGAGCCATCCAGTCCATGGTTGCAGCACCTTCATGAACTTCACCGATTTTATGTGTTTTTCCTGTGTAGAATAAAATTCTTTCCGTTGTTGTTGTTTTACCAGCATCGATGTGAGCCATGATTCCGATATTTCTTGTTTTCTCTAAAGAATATGCTCTATTAGCCATAACTTTTTTCCCTTTCTTAATTAATCTTTTATTAAAAAACAATTTTGTGTACGGGCACGGTGCACCTTGCCCCTACCCAATATTTTAAAATTTGTAATGTGCAAATGCTTTGTTAGCTTCTGCCATTTTATGTGTATCTTCTTTCTTCTTAAATGCTCCACCATTTCCAGCAATTGCATCTAATATTTCACCAGCTAATTTTTCAGACATTGTTTTTTCATGTCTTTTTCTAGCATAAGTTACTAACCATCTTAATCCCAAAGTCTGTCTTCTTTCTGGTCTAATTTCTAGTGGAACTTGATAAGTTGCACCACCTACACGTCTTGCTTTTACTTCTAAAACTGGCATAATATTCTCTAAAGCTGCTTCAAAAACTTCTAGTGGCTCTTTGTTTTCTTTTTCTTTAATCATGGCAAATGCATCATATACAATACTTTGCGCAACTGTTTTCTTGCCATCTAACATAATATTGTTAATCAATTTTGTTACAACTTTACTATTATATAATGGGTCTGGTAAAACTTCTCTTTTTGCAATATATCCTTTTCTTGGCACTATATTTTCCCTCCTTATTAATATTTAGTGTTTAACCCTTTATAACACTAAAAGGTACTCTGGAAAGACTTTTTCACTTTCCCGTCATAGTGCATCTATAAAATCTATATTAAAATCAACTACATTTTATTTTTGCACTATTTTGCGGACGATTTATAATCGTCCCTACATGATGGGTCGGTCAAGACCTTCCCCTACAATCATGATGCCTATTTCTTAGCTCTTTTTGCACCATATTTAGAACGCGCTTGCATTCTATCTTTTACACCTGCTGTATCAAGAGTTCCTCTAATAATGTGATATCTCACACCTGGTAAATCTTTTACCCTTCCACCTCTAATTAATACAACACTGTGCTCTTGCAAATTATGTCCTACACCTGGAATGTATGAAGTCACTTCATATCCATTGGAAAGTTTAACCCTAGCAACTTTTCTCAAAGCAGAGTTAGGCTTTTTCGGTGTAACTGTTTTAACAACTGTACAAACACCTCTTTTTTGTGGAGCTCTATTGTCTGTTTGAATCTTTTTTCTAGAGTTGTAACCTTTTTGCAATGCAGGAGCTGTCGATTTTGTAGTTGATGTTTTTCTACCTTTTCTTACTAATTGGTTAATTGTTGGCATTCTTCTTTCTTCACCTCTTTCTTTTATTATATTTGCGAATGGACATTACCATCCATTTTTAGCGTAATTATTTTATCATCATTTTTTAAATAAGTCAAGGATTTTGCAAATATTTTCCAATGAATTATGATTAATTTATGATAATGTCTTAAGTAGTAACTTTAGAAAATGTCCCAA
>CANSTR010000061.1 GCA_947649935.1 uncultured Clostridia bacterium | reverse complement strand
AGGGAAATGGCTATCGAGGAGCACGAATTTTGATAATGGAAACGAAGCTAAATGGCAAACCATATAAAAGAAAAACGAAATTTTTAGGATGGTATTCGAAGCCAAATGGCGAAGGAAATTTGGTTGGACCAAAAGATACGTGGTATGATAGTTTGGTTGAAAACCAGCAAAATCCAACGTTGTATGCAGATTGGGAGATTGCCTTGAAAATCACGTATGATGCGAATGGTGGCTATTTCGGAAAAGCAGCAAAAAATGTCACGAAAAAGCAATTTTATAATAAAGTAGAAGGCAAGAGATATCCAAGAGTTGGACGTCCAAAGCGTGATGGATATAGATTCTTAGGCTGGTATGACGCGGCAACAGGTGGCAATAAAGTTGAGCCAGGAAAAAGTTTGATGCAAAAAAGTGGGCAAAATGTTTATGCTCATTGGGAGAAAATGGAGCTAACGCTGACGATTAGTGATGTCAAAGAAAATGGCTGGACGCATCGTTTGACATCAAGTGTGAATAATTTGTCAGATTGCACCATAAAGTACAAATGGTCAGCCAAGCCAAAAGGCACCAAAGGTGCTATGGTTCACACAACGCGAAATACGAGCGTTACAGGCAGACAGCCAGGTAAAACGTTCTATGTTTGGGCAGTTGCAATTAGCAAAAATAAGGAGAAATTCTTTAGTGATGTGAAGACTGTAACCTTGCAGTATGCACCAGTAGAATTTAATGTGAATGTCAGCGGTGTTGGAAACAAAGGCTGGACACAGGGCAGAAGTGAAATAGTGGGAAGTTTGTCTGAGTATACGGTGACGTATCATATTGCTACTTCAGTACCCGCTAATAATACGGTGACGGGAAATATTACAAACTCGACGGCTACATCAGTGAGTGGCAAGAATGAGGCGACGACATACTATGTTTGGGCAACGGCTAAAAAAGGGACGAATGTTGTTGGAAGTAACAATTATGTGACGGTTAAGACGAGTCATACGCATATGGGAAATAGCACTTCTAGTGGAGGTTGCTATAAAGGTGAGAACAGAAGTCCGTGTTATTACAAGTATTATTTTACTTCACATGTAAAGTCAAGTGCAAAGTCTTCTTTTACCTGTTTGCATTGTGGAAATTATTATAGTGGAGTATATTCCTCAACAAGAGGGACACGTACGACAACTTGTACAGGAGGATGCTTTTTAATTACAAGTGGTGAAATTGCTAATAAAGGAGTTGGAATTCTATGGGATCATAGTAGTTCCGTATCAACAGGAACTTGGTATACATCTCCTGTACAACACAGTACATATGTTTCATCGTATTATCCAACTTGTGGAATTACGGAGCAGGTGAGTTCGGTGACTTCGGTGAATTTTTAGGAAAATTTTGTGTAGGGGCGGCTATCAGCCGCCCACTTTCGTTATTGGGATTTTGTAAAAATGCTTTAATAAAAAATGCTCTAAAATTCATGAAAATACAAAAATGTTAATTTCAGTTGCGAAAAAATCAGTCGAGTTTGTCGAAATGTAAGGTTTAGTTGACAAAATGCAAGCTAAACATGGTAGACAAATTAGGAAAAATGTGGTATAATAAAAGGTTAGGGGTAAAAAACTGGGAGGAGAAATCTTCTCAGTTTTTATCATTTTTTATCATGATGTGTTTTTTATAAAATAAAAATTTCAGATTTGTATTGATATTATTTTGATTTTAATGTATATTAAGGAAGAGGTGTTTAGGATGAAAAATCAGAAACGGAATTACTATGGTGAGTCTTGTGATTTATGTGATTTCATTTGTTGTGATTGTTGCGATTGTGGGGACAATTACGACTGTTTTTAATCGCAATATTAAAGAGATGAATAGCACAAGTGGCACGAGTTCGGAATATAATAAATTTAATCTATATATGTTGAACCAAACACAAGGTGGATACTCAATTTTGAAATGCAGTAATGAGGCAGATACGGCAGGTTATGTAACTTTTTCAAATGGAGAATCTTCGAATACGTTTGTTCTGCTGGAAAATATACTATATTTTAACCAAATCAAATTGTGTGAAAATGTGAAAGAATTTAGGGTTGCAAAAGAGGTTGCGGAAAATGGGAATGATGTTTTAAAAACGTATATCAATATAAATGGTAAAATTTATACGACGGATTATATGATTGAGTAGAATTTGGAGGAAATTATGGTTAAAATAGTGATTTTAAATGATACTAGGAATTCTCATAAAGATGAATTGGAACATGATGATGGCTTTTCTGCCTACTTAGAAACGCCAGAAAATAGCATCTTGTTTGATGCTGGACCAAGTGATAAATTTATAAGAAATGCTGAAAAACTAGGCGTGGATTTAGAGAAGGTGGATACCATTGTGCTAAGTCATGGACATTTTGACCATGGTGATGGGTTAAGATATTTTGATAAAAAAGTGAAGTTTGTGGCTCACCCGAATTGTACGTTAAAAAGATGGTGGAAAGACGACCATTCGCATTATTCTGGAATTCAATTGTCAAGGGAAGATTTAGAAGCAAAATACGATGTAATTTTTACGAAGGAAGCCTATCCAATCAACCAAAATGTTTTTTATTTAGGGGAAATTCCAAGAAAATATCCTGTTTTTCTTGCAAAATGGGTTCTTGAAAATGGTGAAAATGATGAAGTGTTAGACGATTCAGGAATTGTAATTAATACAGATAATGGAATTATTGTAATGGCTGGTTGTAGTCATAGTGGAATTTGCAATATTGTTGAACAGGCTAAAAAGATAACGAATTGTGACAAAGTGCGAGCAGTGATTGGTGGGTTTCATTTAAGAGAGATTAATGAGGAAACGAATGCGGTGATAGAATATATGAAAAATAATGTACAGGAAGTAATTTTGGCACATTGTACGGCTGATTGTGTGTGTGATAAATTCGTAGAAAAGTTGAGGGCGTACATAAAAGTATCTGTTACAGAGGTTGGAAAAGAATATTGTTTTGATTAACTATATCTTTAATGAGATATGATTCATATAATAGAACAGAAGTAGTGAAAAACATAAAGGCAAGGTGATTGTGATGGAAGAACGATATAATTCCACGAGGGCGGCTAGTATTTTGGGTATTATCGGAAATTTGTTTTTGTTGATGATTAAAATGCTGATTGGGATTTTGACGAATAGTCAAGCCATGATTGCAGATGCAGTGAATAGTGCTGGTGATATTTTTTCGTCGTGTATGACGTTTGTGGGAAACAAGATTGCGAGCAGACCCAGGGATGATAGCCACAATTTAGGGCATGGAAAAGCAGAATATATTTTTTCGATGTTGATTAGTATTTCGATGATATTAGTGGCGATAAAATTGTTGATGGACTCTGCGAGTTCATTTTTACATAAAGAAAATTATACATTTTCGTGGTTGTTAGTGGGCGTTTGTGTGGTGACCATTATTGTGAAATTGGGATTGTATCTTTATACGCATAAATTGTCTCAGAAATACAACAATTTGCTGATTGAAGCAAATGCAAAAGACCATAGAAATGATTGCTTTGTGACGATGTTTACGATGATTGCGGCGTTGCTTAGTAGCAGAAGTATTTTGTGGTTTGATAGTGTGGTTGGAATTGGAATTTCGATTTGGATTTGTATCACTGGCTTTAAGATTTTTCTGGAGAGTTACGATGTTTTGATGGATAAAGCGATTGACGAAGTGGGCAAGCAAAAAGTTTTGGATATTGTTGAGAATCATCCAGAGGTGAAAAAAGTGCAACATTTTAATTCAACGCCAGTTGGATATCAATATCAAATTTCCTTTACGATTTATGTGGATGGCAATTTGTCCACATTTGAAAGTCATGAAATTGCCAATAGTTTGGAGAAGGAAATTGATGACAAAATTGATGAAGTTTATTTGACTGTGATTCATGTCAATCCAATTTAAAAAAGTGGAAAAATTTTTACCATTACTGTCAATAACTTTTGAAAATGTCCCAAAAATTACAAAATATTAACGGGAAAAAG
>CANSTR010000060.1 GCA_947649935.1 uncultured Clostridia bacterium | reverse complement strand
CTAATTTTTCATATTCTGTGACAAATTCTGCCCAGCGGGCTTGGATGATGATGCCGTCGCCTCCATTGATTAGTTTTAGGGTTATGCCTGCTAGGATGAGTAGGATGATGATGGTTACGACCAAGGCTATTAGTGTAATTCCGTTACTTTTTGGCAGAAAATTTTTTCTCTTTAGCATGATATATCCTCCCTTTTACAATTCGAAAATTGTATCTCTCTTTAGTATACAATCTTTAAGTTGTTTAGTCAATACTTGTTACTATTTTGTAATAATGTTCCATTCTTTTTGTATTATATAAATATTGACATAATATATTTTATCATTGGAGGAAATATTTTGTCAAGGGATTTTGGGGATGTTACAGAAATGTAATATTGGATTTTTGCCGTAGGGTCGATTATCAATCGCCCGTGATAAGATAGAATTTATTTCTTTGATATATTTAATGTAATTTTATTGATATGCGGGCGTCTGATAGACGCCCCTACAGCATAAAATAGGAGATATTTTTTGAAATATCCCCTATCTTTTTATTATATCATATTTTTGGATTTATGTCAACTTGACAAAACATTAATTTTGTGCTCTCAGTTGATATTTCTGAATTTTGATACTATTGTAATTCTACAGTAGCTCCAGCTTCTGCAAATTTAGCTTTCATTTCTTCAGCTTCTTCTTTTGCTACACCTTCTTTAATTGTTTTTGGTGCGCCATCAGCGATTTCTTTTGCTTCTTTCAATCCTAATCCAGTAACTTCTCTAATTACTTTGATTACTTGGATTTTATTAGCTCCAGTATCTTTTAATACAACTGTGAAATCTGATTTCTCAGCTGCTGCTTCACCTGCTGCTCCTCCGGCTGCTGGTGCTGCTACTGCTGCTGCAGTAACTCCATATTTTTCTTCAATTCCTTTTACTAATTCTGATAATTCAACAACTGTTAAGCTGTCGATTTCTTCTAACATTTTATCTGTTTTTTCACTCATTTTAAAATTCTCCTTTTTTAATTTTTTACATAATTCTATTCAGTCACTTCTGACTCTTTTTTTACTCTAACTGCATCCAATGTTGCAGCCAATTTTGAAACATTTGCAAGTAAGCAACCAGCCAATTTTGCAATCAATTCTTCTCTTGATGGAAGGACTGCAAGTGTTGATAATTCTTCTATTGTGCTTACTTTTCCTTCTAAGACACCAGCTTTGATTTTATAAAAGTCGTTATCTTTCGAATATTTGTAAATTGCTTTTAAAGTAGGTAAGTATTCTTCACCTGTCATAATAATTGCTGTTGGTCCTACTAAAGCATCTCCTAAGTCAAATCCACACTGTGCTAAAGCTCTTCTTGTGATATTATTTTTAATAACACAATATTCACCATTCGCTTCTCTTACCGTTTTTCTTAAATTTGTGACGTCTTCTACATTAATTCCTCTGTAGTCTGTTAAAAGTACCAAACCAGCATTTTTTATTTTTTCTGCTAATTCCTTTACTTCCTTTTCCTTTTGCGCTATAATTGTTTGATTTGCCATTTTTCTTCATTCACCTCCTCTAAATTTAATCAATATATTTTGATATATTTTAAACAAAAAACTCTTCTATTCCGCCCAAAGCAATAGAAGAGTTTCTCTCTTTTTATTACCTCGGTTGGAATTATTGTGACCAACTGTCTTCGGTTATTTTTGATTAATATATAAACTTGGTCCCATTGTTGTTGCTACTGCAATACTTTTGATGTATTGTCCTTTTGCAGCAGCTGGTTTTGCTTTAATAATCGCATCAATGATTGTATCATAGTTTTGAAGCAATTTTTCACTACCAAATGATACTTTTCCAAATCCTAAGTGGATAATATTTGTTTTGTCTAATCGATATTCCACTTTACCAGATTTGATTTCTTGCACTGCTTTTGTGACATCCATCGTAACAGTTCCAGATTTAGGGTTTGGCATTAATCCTTTTGGACCTAAAACTTTACCTAATCTACCGATAACACCCATCATATCAGGTGTTGCAACAATGACGTCATAATCAAACCAGTTCTCTTTTTCTATTTTTGGAACTAATTCCTCAGCACCAACATAATCTGCTCCTGCAGCTTCTGCCTCTTTGGCTTTATCACCTTTTGCAAATACCAAAACTTTCAATGATTTACCAGTTCCATTTGGTAAAACTACTGTTCCCCTTACTTGTTGGTCAGCGTGTTTTGAATCAACACCTAAACGAACATGTAATTCAACTGTTTCGTCAAATTTTCTTTTTGGCATTTTTTCAATGATTTCAAATGCTTCTTTTGCATCATACATTTTTGTGCTGTCTACTAATTTGACAGCTTCGTTATAGATTTTTCCTCTTTTCATCATTTACCTCCTTTGGTACAAACGACTTTTCGTCTCCCAATTATTTATTTTTATTCTTCAACTGTAACACCCATCGAACGTGCTGTTCCAGCAACCATGCTCATAGCAGTTTCCAAAGAACCTGCATTTAAGTCTTCCATTTTTGTTTTTGCAATTTCTTCAATTTGCGCTTTTGTTATTTTGGCAACTTTTTCCATATTTGGTTTTCCAGAACCTTTTTGCAAATTAATTGCCTTTTTAATCAAAACTGCAACTGGTGCAACTTTTGTAATAAATGTAAAAGACTTATCTTTATAAACAGAAATGACAACTGGAATGATCATCCCTGGTTGATTTGCTGTTCTATCATTAAATTCTTTTACAAATTGCATAATATTAACACCACTCGAACCTAGCGCTGGTCCAACTGGTGGAGCTGGTGACGCTTTTCCAGCTTCTATTTGTAATTTAATTACATTTACGACTTCCTTCTCTGCCATTTTTTATTCTCCCTTCACCTTTTAGTTTACTTTTTGAACTTGGGCAAATTCTAGTTCTACTGGTGTTTCTCTACCAAACATAGAAACTAAAACTTTAACCTTTTGCTTTTCTTGATTAATTTCCTGTACGTTTCCAACAAATCCCTCTAATGGACCATTGACAACTTGTACGGTATCATTTACATCATAATCTACATTGACTGGTACATCATCAAATCCCATATTTCTAATTTCTGCTTCAGTTAGCGGAATTGGGTCTGTTCCAGAACCAACAAATCCTGTAACACCTCTTGTATTGCGAACAATATACCAAGATTCTTCTGTTACAATCATTTTGATTAAAACATAACCTGGAAATACTTTTTTTAGATTTGTTTTTCTCTTTCCATCTTTGATTTCAACTTGTTCTTCCATTGGAACAACAATGTTAAAGAAAAAGTCTTCTAACTCTCTATTTTTAATTGTTTTTTCCAAGTCTGTTTTGACTTTGTTCTCATACCCTGAATATGTATGAATCACATACCAATTTGCTTCTTTTTGTTCTTGAGACATATTGCTTAGCCTCCTTACTATCTATTATTGAGCAACTTCTCCTGCTTCTGGTGTTGAATCTGTACCTGATTGTTCTGTTTCTTCTGGCGTTTGTTCAAACTCTTGTGACTCTACAGTAACTTCCCCTTCATCTGTAGTCGATTCAACATCATCTGAAATATCTTCTTCATTTTCAATTTGTTCTGTATCATTTGAAACCAATGCTTTTAATTTATCAACACCAAATTTGTTTAAATTCTCAAAACATACATCCAAAACAAAAACAATTGCTGCTACTATTAAAACAATTGATATAACTGCAGATGTACTGCTCATCAATTCTTTCAAACTTGGCCAAGTGACTTTTTTCATTTCTGATCTCAAATCTTTGCCAAAATTATTTTTCTTCTCATTATTTCCATCTTTCTTTGCCATAATATCCCCCTTACAGGTTTACTTTGTTTCTTTGTGCGCTGTGTGTTTCTTACAGAATTTACAATATTTATTCAGTTCTAATCGATCGGCTGTATTTCTTTTATTTTTTGTTGTTGTATAATTTCTTCTTTTGCATTCTGTACATTCTAAAATGATACATTTTTCTCTTGGTCCTTTTGAAGCCATTTTTTACACCTCCGTCTATTTTACTATTTTTAACGATGTGAGTTTGTGTGCATATATTTTTTATACATGCTCAAATACTTTATCACAAAATCTTCCAGTTGTCAACATTTTTCTGAAAACTTTTGTATTCTTTGTAAATTTGTCCATTCAAAAAATAATAGCAACAAAAAATCAATATATAATTTATGCA
>CANSTR010000059.1 GCA_947649935.1 uncultured Clostridia bacterium | reverse complement strand
TAACTATAAGTCTTTTGTACCCCCGGTATAACCGGGGGTTTCTTCTTAAATTAATTAAAAAAAGCAGTCACCTGCTTTTTCATCTTTTTTATTAATCTTCATTAACAGCCTTTTTGGCAATTACTTCTTTACCATTATAATATCCACAATTTGAACAAACAGTATGTGGTAATATTGGCTCGTGGCAATGTGGACATGTTCCCACATTTTTATTTTCTAATTGCCATGTTGAACGACGCATGCCTGTTCTTCTTTTGGACCATCTTCTTTTTGGTTGTGCCATTTTTATCCCTCCTTACTAACGCTTTTACATTTATTTAACTTAAAAAATTGTTATCTTTTTAAATTCACCTAATTAGTATATAACTTTTTTTTTGATTTGTCAAGCAAAATTTGGAAGTTTTTGTTTTTCTATTCCTCTTCATCTTCCTCTCCTTCTGGCAATGCCAAAACTTCCTGTTTTCGATTCAATCTCAAAACCTGTTTTATCTTATTGGCTATCATTTCTAAATACGAACCAAATAAATTCTCTTGATACAATCCTGTTTTCAAAAATACATTCACTAGCTTTTGATTGAAATTTTCTGCACAATACGTATTCTTGCCTGATTTTGGCAAATGCGTTTCCAAAAATGACTTATCTCCTAGCAAACAATATTCCGCCTTATTTTTCTGAATATTTTCCACATCCAACACCAAATCCAAATTGTACCATTTTCCTTCTAATTCCACTTGATTCCAATAATGCTTCTGGTCATGCTCCAAATCTTTTCCCATAATTAAATTGGATTTAATCTGCAAACATCTCAAACTATTTTGCAAAATCTCGCACAAGCTACGCGCCGTATATTCATGATTTGGCGCATACCCCTTGCCCAAATATTGATACACTGTCAAAAACTTTTCTGGTTCACTTACCTCTTCCGAAACATTTTCAATTATTTTCTCAAGTTCCTCTCTAATAGTAATATAGGTGTCAATCTTATACGCTATCTTATTTTTCCCATTCCACATTTGCAAACTCTGCAATCTCAACTTCTTCTTCAATTTTTTCGCATTTTGCGCATCTAAGCAAGAAAAATCTTTTACCAAAATAGCAACTTCACTTTTTTGATATTTCAATTTGCTCATATAATCGGATAACTCCAAAGCCTTGTCAATCTTTATCTCCAACTTTTGAATACGATTCAAATTGACTTCTTTAGCAAATTTCAAAAACTCGCTCATTGAAATCTGCAAAGTGGTGACTTGATTTGCACTTTCCAATTTTCCATGTCCATCTGTAAAACTGATAGAAATCTGTTTTACCCCGCCACAGTACAGCAAATGATTCATCTCACCAATTGGAATTTCTATGTCAAGCAATTTTAATTGCGACAAATTTTGATTTTCTCGTAAAAATTTCAAATTTTCAAATTTCGCATTTTCTAGCTTTTCTAAACCTAATTCTTTCACATGCGAAAATCGTTCCAAAACATTCATCGAATTTCCCATCATATCCACATTCGACAATTCTAATGTTTCTATTTTTTCTGGGCAAACCACATTTTCCAAAAATTCTATCACATTGCAAAAATGAATTTCATTCAAACAAATGCTTTTCAAATGAGGAAACCTCGTTAACGCTTTTTGAGTCGGAAGTTTGACTCCTTGAAACACCAAATTTTCCAGTTTGTCCGGCTTAAAAATATTCGCTAAAATTTCGTCTACATGCAAACGTCGATCACCTTCGATAATCAATGTTTTCACATTGGCACACAAACTCACAATATTCAATATTTTGGAACCTCTGTCTAATCCCGTAATCTTGAGTTCTTCGATTTCGTCCAGTTTCACAGCCATCACTTGGTCAAAATTGTCTAGAATTTTCGTATTTAATTCAAACTTTTTCGCATTTTTCTCTTCCATCTTTTCTCCCTAAAAAATTTCTTTTGTATCTGAGAAATTGTATCACAAAATCCTAAAAAAGCCAAGACTATTTTACAATTCTTGTTTAATTTTTTGTGCCAACTTCAAATTAATTCCCTTCACCTCAGCAATTTCCTCGACTTTGGCCTCTTTGATTTTTTTCACACTTCCAAACTTTTTCAAAAGTTCTGTCCTTTTTTTCTCGCCAATTCCAGAAATCGTATCCAATTTCGATTTCGTCATTTCTCGATCACGCACTTTTCGGTGATATTCAATTGCCGTTTTATGCACTTCGTCCTGCAAATTGGTGATGAAATGAAACAACTTTTCCGAAATTTCAAATTCTTCTCTTTCCTCATTAATCAACGCTCTGGTAGAATGCTTATCATCTTTCACCATACCAAAAACCGCGATTTTATCCTCCAAATCATATTTCGCTAACGCATTTTTAATCGCCCTAATTTGTGTGATTCCGCCGTCTGCCAAAATCAAATTTGGCAATTTACCAAAACCGCCATTTTCCTCCTCTAACGAATGTTTCAAACGGCGCGAAACCACTTCCTCCATACAACGTGGGTCATCTTGCCCAAACACGGTTTTAATCTGAAAACGCCTTGACAGATTTTTCTTAAGCACACCATTTTGCACCACACACATGCCTGCGACAATAAAATTTCCGCTAATATTTGAAATATCAAAACTTTCAATTTTTAATGGCAATTCTTCCAAATCTAGAACTTCTTTGAGTTCCTCCAAAATGTCTGTTTTATCTTTCAATTTATTTTCCAACGTAATTTTAGAATTCATCTCCGCCATTTCCACAAACTTGAGCTTTTCGCCTTTTTGCGGACTCTTCAATTCCACTTTTCTACCGGCCTTATCCGTTAACCATTTTTCAATTGCCTCCTTATCTGGCAAAGAATAGCGAAGCATAACTTTATTCGGCAAATCGCTTCTATCAAAATAAAATTGCTTGATAAAACCAGCAATGATTTCCTCTTTTTCCATATCTTTTAAATCATCAAAAAAGTAATGCTCTCTACCAATCATTTTGCTGCCACGAATGAAAAAAATCTCGATACAAACCGTCATTTCATTTTGATATAAGCCAATGACATCAATATTGTTTTCCGAAATATTCGCCATTTTCTGCTTTTCCGAAACGCGCTCAATTCCCAACATTCTGTCACGCACCTCTGCTGCTTTTTCGTATTCCTGATTTTGCGCATATCGCTCCATATCTGCCTTTAGCTCTTTTTGAATTTTATCGATTTTTCCCTCCAGTAGCAAAATCACCTGGTCAATTTGCTTTCGGTATTCTTCCTTGCTCACATAGCCCACACATGGTGCCAAACATTTTTTAATATGATAATTCAAACACGCGCGGTCTTGATGACGAAAACGTTTGCATTGGCGAATCTGAAATTTTTCCTTGATGAAACCAATCATTTCCTTTGCACTACTCGAACTTGGGTATGGACCAAAATATTTCGAGCCATCATTTCTGATTTTTCTTGTGACAAAAACGCCGGGATAATCTGATTTTACGTCAACATAAATGTACAAATACGTTTTGTCATCTTTCAACAAAACATTAAAACGAGGACGATATTTTTTGATGAGATTACATTCCAAAATCAGCGCCTCGTCTTCGTTTCCAACGACAATGTATTCAAAATGGTCAATCAAAGAAACCATTTTTTCAATTCTGGCTGTTTTATTATTTTTTTGAAAATAATGACGCACTCGATTATATAAATTGATTGCCTTGCCAACATAAATAACGGTGTCATTTTTATCACGCATAATGTAGACACCTGGCTTTTTCGGCAATTTTTTCAATTCTTCTTCAATGATAAACATTTTGGGTTCCTTTCTGTCTGTTTTGTAAGGGCACGGTGCCCCGTGCCCCTACGATTTTATGTATCCAATGTAAGGTAAATTGCGTCCGATTTCGTCATAATCCATGCCATAACCAACGATAAATTCATTCGGAATGACAAATCCTGTGTAATCCAATTTTACGTCTACTTTTCTTCTTTCTGCCTTGTCCGTTAACACTGCGATTTTCAAGGAATTTGGCTGTTTTGTTTGCAAATATTCTTTTAAATATTGGAGTGTGTAGCCAGTGTCTACGATGTCTTCTACAATCAAAACATCTTTGCCAGAAATGTCCTGTTCCAAATCTTTTTTGATGGTGATTTTTCCCGTGGTTTCGGTTCCTTCGTAACTGGAAACTTGCATCATTTCTAGCGAAACTTGCGTTTTCATTTGTTTGAGCAAATCCACCGTAAAGAAAACAGCACCTTTTAGAACACAAATTACGGTAAGCGTTTTTTCGGCATAATCTTCATCAATCTGCTTCGCCAACTGCGCAATCCTTTCTTGCACCGCTTCTTCTCCATATAATACTTTCACATTTTCTAGCATTTTTATTCCCCCTCCAAAAACTTTATTTGATTATACCATACCTTCTCTTAATTTTTCAACAAAATAATTCGAATCTAACTAATTTTTTTAATAAACCGTAATTTTGAACGATTAAAGAATCCTTAATAGTTAGATTTTCACTTTTTCTATAAAATTACCATGTCAATAACTTTTGAAAATGTCCCAAAAATTACAAAATATTAACGGGAAAAAG
>CANSTR010000058.1 GCA_947649935.1 uncultured Clostridia bacterium | reverse complement strand
GAAGGCCTTATAGGCCGTTATGAAAATCCCCCAGTTATACTGGGGGATAATTATATTTATTACTAAAATAATGAATTAATAGTGAAAGATTTTTAGATTTTTTAAAAATCTTTCAGTAAAAGTGAAACATATGTTGACAAATTAAAAAAGAGTGTCAGCGAATATTTCATATAGCGATATATTGATTGATTATGTGGAGAAAAATAGAAAACAAGGAAAGTGTTATTTATTTTTAGATGAAATACAAGTATTAGATGGCTGGCAAGAAGCTTGCAAAACATTAAGACTCTATAACAATTCTATTTTTGTTACAGGTTCTAATTCGAAATTATTGTCAAAAGAATTTACGAAGGAATTAAGTGGTAGATATGTAGCATTTCGAGTTCGACCATTTATTTATAAAGAAATTTTGGAGTATACGAAAGAATTAGGAAAAGAGTGTTCTATCATGGATTATCTTGTGTGGGGTGGTTTTCCAAAAAGATTTGAATTTGATACAGAGGATGCGAAATTACGATACTTAAATGACTTAGATGATACAATTGTTATGAATGATTTGATGAATCGATATAAAATCAAAAAAGAAAATTTATTTAAAAGTTTAGTTAATTTTATTTTACGTTCTAATAGTCGAATTATTTCAGCAAAGTCGATTCATAATTATATAAAAGAAAAACATGAAAATTGTTCACTTAATACGATTATTAAATATCTAGATTATTTAGAAGAAGCATATATTATTGAAAGTGTAAAACAATATTCAACGAAAACAAAAAGTGAACTTGCGTATTATTTGAAAATATATGACACAGATGTAGCATTTAATTCAATTCGATGTATGGATCGTCCCTATGATTTAACACATAATTTAGAAAATATTGTTTATAATGAACTTGTTTATATGGGATATGATGTATATGTGCTAAAACATCAGGGGAAGGAAATTGATTTTTTGGTACAGAAAGAAAATAAAAAGTATTATGTGCAAGTGGCTTATAGTATTGCGGAGGAAAAAACATATAATCGCGAATTTTCAGTATTTGCAAATCTAGATAATTTATCGCAAAAAATTATGATTACCAATGATGAAATTGATTATTCAACAAGTACAGTAAGACATATTCAATTAAAGGATTTTTTGAGAATGGAAAGTTTGTGAAATCATAGAAAAAAGCATTGACTTTTTGAAAAAAATGTAATAAAATATTTTATATTTATAAAAACGATGAAAAAGAGGAGTACATCAAAAACAGCTAGAAAGAGAAAGAAGTGATGCGCTGAGAGCTTCTGCTAGAAAGTTTGATGGAAGGTAGCTTTGGAGTTGGCAAGGTGAACCAAAACATGGTTTTGAAAAGTAGCTTTGCTCGTTTGAGAAACGTTAACATCTCGTTTAAGAGAAAAGATAAGTTTGTTATGAAAATGATAAAAACTAGTCTTTTAAATTAGGTGGTACCGCGGAATTCACAGCATTTCGTCCTATGTGGGATGAGAGGCTGTTTTTTTGTTTGAAAGGAGGAATTTTTATGAGTAATCACAAATTGAATGACAAATTTAATCCCAAAGATTTTGAGGGAAGATTGTATGAGGAATGGGAGAAGAATGGCTATTTTAAGCCATCTGGTGACAAATCGAAAGAGCCATATTGCATCATGATGCCACCACCAAACGTAACAGGAAAACTTCACATGGGACACGCTTTGGATGACACAATTCAAGATATTTTGATTCGTTTCAAAAGAATGCAAGGGTTTGATACATTGTGGCTTCCTGGAACAGACCACGCGTCAATTTCCACAGAAATGAAAATTGTTCAAAAATTAAAAAGTGAAGGAAAATCCAAACAGGATTTGGGGCGTGAAAAATTTTTGAATGAGGCGTGGAATTGGACACACGAATATGGTGGCATGATTCAAAAGCAACAACGTAAACTTGGCTGTTCTTGCGATTGGGAGCGCAATCGTTTTACTTTGGATAAAGGCATGTCTGATGCCGTTTTGGAGCAGTTTGTGGAGTTGTATAAAAAAGGTTTGATTTACAAAGGCAAGCGAATGGTGAATTGGTGCACGAATTGCAATACGTCGATTTCTGATGCAGAAGTGGAATACAAGGAGGAGCCTTCGCATTTGTGGCACATTCGCTACAAAATTACGGGCACGGAAAACGAGTATGTGACAGTTGCGACAACCCGTCCAGAAACAATGCTTGGGGATACCGCAGTAGCTGTTCATCCAAGAGACGCACGTTACAAAAATTTGGTGGGAAAAACCTGCATTTTGCCAATTATGAATAAAGAAATTCCCATTATCGCAGACGATTTTGTGGAAATGGATTTCGGAACGGGATGCGTAAAGCTTACGCCAGCGCATGATATGAACGATTATGCGGCAGGTTTAAGACACGATTTGGAAATCATCGAAGTATTTGATGAACATTTCAAAATGGGAAATTTGGTAGCCGAATATGAAGGCATGGATTTGTTAGAGGCGCGCAAAAAAATCGTTGAAAAATTGAAGGAAATTGGCGCTTTGGTGAAAGAGGAAGAATATATACACAATGTTGCAAAATGCGAAAGATGTAAACACACGATTGAGCCCCAAATTTCGACCCAATGGTTTGTTTCCATGAAAGATTTGGCGAAACGAGCTAGCGACAGCGTTCGAGAAGGCAAAACGAAATTTGTGCCAAAACGCTATGAAAAACAATATTTTCATTGGTTAGACAATATCCAAGATTGGTGCATTTCGCGCCAGTTGTGGTGGGGACACAGAATTCCTGCGTATTACTGCGAGGATTGTGGTCATATTCATGTGGCGAAAACCACGCCTGAAACATGCGAAAAATGTGGCTCGAAACATTTGAAACAAGATGAAGATACGTTGGATACGTGGTTTAGTTCTGCATTATGGCCATTTTCGACCCTTGGTTGGCCAAACCAAGAGGCAGAAGATTACAAGCGCTATTATCCAACAAATGTGCTAGTGACTGGTTTTGATATCATTACATTTTGGGTTTCCAGAATGATGACCCAAGGGTTGGAATTTACAGATATTGAGCCGTTTCAAGATGTGCTGATTCATGGCATTGTGCGTGATAGCCAAGGGCGAAAAATGTCAAAAACATTGGGCAACGGAATTGACCCGTTGGAAGTGATTGAGCAATATGGCGCAGACGCTTTGCGTTTTTCCGTGATTTCGGGGACGACCATGGGAAATGATATTCGCTATATGCCAGAAAAATTGGAGCAGGCTTCGAATTTTGCGAATAAAATTTGGAATGCAGCGAAGTTTATTACGATGAATTTGGTGGAAGATGAGGAAATTATAAAGTTTAGTGAAAAAGTTTATGATAAGAAAAGTAAGAAATATCATGATGATTTGTTAAAAATCGAAGATAAATGGATTTTGAATCAGTTGGAAAAATTGGTGGCTGAGGTAACGCAAAATATCGAGAATTATGATTTAGGAATTGCGCTTGATAAAATTTATAATTTTGTGTGGAATGAATTTTGCGATTGGTACATTGAGATTGCGAAAACACGTTTATATAGTGATGATAAGCAAACAAAAGTGGCAGTGTGCTGGTGCTTGGACCAAGTGTTTGGCGTTTCGTTAAAATTATTGCATCCTTTTATGCCATTTATTACTTCAGAAATTTATGCGAAATTGGTGGCTTATAATGATAAAGAATTAATGGTTAGCAAATGGCCAAAAAGGAAAGAAACTTTCCAATTTGATGAAGAAGAAAAAGTGGTTGAAAAGTTGAAACAAGTGATTGTGGAAATTCGAAATGTTCGAAATACAATGAATGTTCATCCAAGCAAAAAATCGACTTTGATTTTTGTGACGCAAAAGGACGAAGATGTCATTCGACAATCAGAGGATTTTTTGAGCAAGTTAGGTTTTGCCAATAAAATTATGGTGCAAAAGATGGAAACTGGCATTCCAGAAGATGCGATTTCCATTATGGTGGAAGATTTGAAAGTATTTATTCCGTTTGAAGATTTGGTGAATCGCGAAGAAGAAATCAAACGTTTGGAAGACGAAAAAATCAAGCTAGAAGCAGAAGTAGCACGTGGCGAAAAAATGCTTGCCAACCAAGGATTTTTGGCAAAAGCGCCACAAGCAAAAGTAGACCAAGAAAAAAATAAATTAGAAAATTATCAAAATAAATTGCTTTCTGTCAAAGAAAGATTGGAAAAAATGTATAAAAAATAGAACCTTGATGGATAATAAATGTATGGATAAAATTTAAAGTGCAAATCAGACTTAGAAGAAAGCGAGGAAATAGACGTGTATTTTAAAGATAATAAGCATAAAGAATTTTATGAAAATACAATCAAGCAAATTGAGGAAATTAGGAAGATTGATGGATATTATCGTTCTTTTATTTATACATTAGGAATTTGTGAAATAACCAGAAAGCATGTGAATGAAATTTTTGATATGGCAAGTCAGGAAATTAAGCCAGATGCTTTAGTTAAAAATTGGCAAACAGGAAGTTCGAAAAAGGTGACAGAACTTAGCTTTAATTTATGGAATGATTTTGCAGGAGATGATGAAAAAGCAAACTGTCAGGTGAGTCACATTTTTAGTTGTTCGTATGCGCCGTATTTTTACGAGGCAATCAAATTGCGTTTTCCAGAATACGCCAAAACAATAGAAGGAGAAGAAGATATGTAGGAGATACATATCTTTTTATTTGAAAAAAATATGTCAATAACTTTTGAAAATGTCCCAAAAATTACAAAATATTAACGGGAAAAA
>CANSTR010000057.1 GCA_947649935.1 uncultured Clostridia bacterium | reverse complement strand
CGACTGTAACATTTAGCACAACATCAACACTTCAAATTCAATGGTGTACAACCCAAAGCACGAACGACAGCGACTGGACAACAGGTACATCAGCCACAGTTCCAAGCGGAACGACGATTTATGTCAGACTTTGGGATGGCACAAATGGAGGAAGTTCGTATTTGGCGCATAAGCCAATTTTGACATATCAAGTAAAATACAATGCTAATGGTGGAAGTGGCACGATGGCGAATAGCACGCATGAATACGACAAAGCGCAAGCATTGACAGCCAATGGATTTACAAAAACGGGTTATACATTTGCCGGTTGGGCAACAAGTAGCGATGGCACAAAAGTTTATGAAGACAGTCAAAGTGTGACGAATTTAAGTAGCGAAAATGGAGAGGTCGTGAATTTGTGGGCGGTATGGGAGGAAGATGCTAAACCAGCTATATCAGTAATTACAGGCTCAAATTATGGGGATAACGTAAATTACAGTGCAAATGGTGTAGATGATTGGAAGATATTCTTGAATGATGGAGATAACATTTACATAATATCAGGAGATTTAGTAATGGGATCAACATTAAATTTAGGAGAAGGAATTAAAGTTTTTGCTAATTCAGATACAAGAGATTATATATGGGCAACACCTAACGATCAGAATATTTTAGTAAATTGGATGACAGATATAAGTTATTGGACAAACTTTGTGAATACAATGTATGCAGATCGAGCAACCGGAGGTCCGACGTTAGAACAGGTGGCAATAAGTGCAAATGGAAAATTAGGAACCAGTTTTGATGAGAATTCAATTCAGTACAAACAGTTAGGTGACGATTTGTATAAACATAGTGGTAGTTGGCGGAGAAAGTTGGATAGCGTCTCCTGTTTCTGGATATCCTGCATATGTGTGGCGTATGGGAGGTTCTGTCACGACGCATGAAGTTAAGAGTACACTTCCGTTGGGGGGCATTCGTCCATTGGTAAAACTAAAGTCTGATGTGAAAATGACATGGAATGGTACTGCTTGGGATTTATCGATTTAGAATATGGATTTGTAAAGGGTCAGGCTTGCCTGACCCTTTTATCGAAATTGCAAACGTAGGGGCGATTATCAATCGCCCGCTTTTGTTTGGTATTTTTGAAAAATGCCTTAAAATTCATAAAAATACCAAAATGTTAATTTCAGTTGCGAAAAAATCAGTCGAGTTTGTCAAAATGTAAGGTTTACTTGACAAAATGCAAGGTAAACCTGGTAGACAAAACGAAAAAAATATGGTATAATAAAAGGTTAGGGATAAATTTTTGTTGTTTTTTGAATCAGAAAAAGTTAAGATTATCTTGAAATTCATATATATTTATGATATAATTACATGAAAATAAATTAAAAAAGAGGTAACAATGAATCCACTTATAAAAAATATGCCGAACATCAAGAAATTTAATGATTACCTGTTTGATGTAAAAGCAGGGAAAACGCCAATGATGTTATCCGGCCTTACAGATAGCGGTAAGGTCCATTTTGCGTATGCTACGAGATTTTACAGCGAGAAACCGATTTGTATTATTACTTATAATGAATTGCAAGCCAAAAAAATTATGAAGGATTTAGCTTTTTTTGGCGAGAAAATCGAATTTTTTCCAAAGCGCGAAATGATTACTTTTGACTATTTAGCAGAAAGCAAAGACAGGCTTTTTGACCGAATTTCGGTGTTAAACCATATCACCAAAAAGGAATGCAAAATCATTGTCACGACCATTGAAGCAGTCATGCAAAAAATGATTGCGAAAGAAAAGCTATATGAGCACGTTATGCAGCTGAAAACAGGGGACACGATTAACTTGAACGACTTGAAAGAAAGCTTGATTTCTTTGGGCTATGAAAGATACGATTTGGTAGAGGGAAAAGGGCAATTTAGTGTCCGTGGCGGAATTATTGATATTGCAACATCTGGCACAAGTGGCATTAGAATCGAGCTTTGGGGCGACGAAATTGATTCGATTCGAAAATTTAATATCATGAGCCAAAGAACAACAGAAATGTTGGATTTAGCAGAAATTTTTCCAGCCTATGAATTTTTATTGGAAACCGATTTAAACACAATTGTGCAAAGAATTGGGGATAAAAGATATCCAGAATTGGTACAAGAAAAAGTTGATAGCGATATGGCGCAAATTAAAGCAGGCGATTATTTGAATAAAATTGATAAATATTTTGCTTGTTTTTATGAGCAAACAAATACACTTTTGGATTATTTGAGCGAGGATTTTGTTCTATTTTTGGATGAAATGGAAAAAATCAAAAATCGAGCAGAAGCGATTGCAAAAGACAATGAGAATTTGATGAAAGATTTGGCAGAGAAAAATAAATTGGTGCCAACTGGTTTCATCCATAAGGAAGATTTTTTATTTTTCAGTGATAAAATGAAAAATAAACAAACCATTTATCTGGAAAAGCAAGACATTGGTTTTGTGGATAAACAAAGTATGCATGCAAAAAGAAACGGATATAGCTTTAGCTATAGGGAGGTCAACTTTTTTCGTAGTTCAATGGATTTATTGTTTCAGAAATTACAAAAAGCAATTAACACATCCAAACAAACAATAGTCCTACGGCGGAAACGTCGACGATTGCAAAAGAATAGCTAGCATTTTATTGGAAAAAGAAATTCCAAATCAAATTTTACAAAAAAATGACGACCAAATCATGCTAGGCATTGTTAACATCATGCCTGGCGCTTTTTCGAGTGGTTTTGAATGCGATGATTTTGAGCTTGTGGTTGTTTCGACTGGCGAAGTTTTTGAGCAAAAAGCAAAGCGCAAAAAAGCATCCAACGCATTTAAGGAAGGCGAAAAAATCGTTTTTGCTGATTTGAAAGAAGGCGATTTTATTGTTCATAAAACGCATGGAATTGGGCAATATATTGGGGTTAACACAATCAAGGCAGACAATGTCACCAAAGATTACATCAAATTGAAATATAAAAATGATGATATTTTATATGTTCCAACTGACTCGTTAGATAATGTTCGAAAATACATTGGCGCAGAAATCACGGCTTTAAGTTTGAACAAATTAGGCTCAAATGATTGGAAAAAGCAAAAAGAGCGTTTAAAGAAAAATTTAAGGGAAGTTGCAGAAGAGTTGATTCAGTTATATGCGAAAAGGCAGAAGATGCAAGGTTTTTCTTTTTCAAAAGATACGCCGTGGCAACAGGAATTTGAGGACAGTTTTGAATTTACAGAAACGGATGACCAGCTTCGTTGCATTTCGGAAATCAAAAAAGATATGGAAAGTACGCGTCCAATGGACCGATTATTATGTGGCGATGTTGGTTATGGAAAAACGGAAGTCGCAATGAGAGCGGCTTTTAAAGCATGCATGGACCAAAAGCAAGTGGCGTATTTGGTGCCAACAACGATTTTGGCAGAACAGCAATATACAACATTTAAGGAAAGATTGAGTGAGTATCCAATTCGTGTGGAAGGTTTGAGCCGTTTTCGAACAGCAAAAGAGCAAAAGGAAATATTGCAAAAGCTAGAAACTGGCGAGGTTGACGTGATTGTTGGAACGCACAGGATTTTGAGCCAAGATGTGAAATTCAAAAATCTGGGACTGTTGATTATTGATGAGGAGCATCGTTTTGGCGTGAAGGCGAAGGAAAAAATCAAGCAAATGAAAGAAAGTGTTGATGTGCTGACTATGACGGCTACGCCCATTCCGCGAACGCTTCATATGTCAGTTGTTGGCATGCGCGATATGTCCGTGATTTATGAGCCACCGCAAAATCGTAAGCCAGTTCAAACTTACGTTTTGGAGTATGACCCAGAAGTCATTCGAGAAGCCATTATGAAGGAATTGGAGCGTGACGGGCAGGTTTTTTATTTGTACAATAATGTGCAAAATATCATCAAAAAAGCAGGCGAAATTTCGAATTTGGTGCCAGAAGCCAAAGTCGATTTGGCGCACGGACAAATGACGAGTCGAGAACTGGAAAATATCATGCAAGATTTTGTTGATAAAAAGACGAATGTTCTGGTGTGTACAACCATTTTGGAATCTGGAATTGATATTCCAAATGCGAATACGATTATTGTTGAAAATGCAGATAGGCTGGGTCTTGCGCAATTGTACCAAATTCGTGGTCGTGTGGGGCGTGCGGAAAATCAAGCATATGCGTATATCACCTATCGTCGTGATAAAATGCTTTCTGAGGACGCAGATAAGCGTTTGAAGGCGATTAAGGAATTTACGGAGTTTGGTTCTGGTTTTAAAATTGCGATGCGTGATTTGGAAATTCGTGGCGCAGGCAGCATTATGGGCGAGGTTCAACATGGGCACATGGAGCAAGTTGGGTATGATATGTACTGCAAATTGCTGGATGAAGTTGTTAAGGAAATGCAAGGCGAGGAAGTTGTAGAGGAAATTGATGTGCAATTGGATTTGAATGTGTCAAGTTACATTCCTGACAGTTTTATTGAAAATCCAAGTCAAAAAATTGAGATTTATCAAAATATTGCAAGTTGCAAAAACGAGGAAGATATTCAAAATGTCATTGATGAAATCATTGACCGTTATGGAAAAATGCCAAAGGAAATTGAGAATTTGTTGGAAATTGCAAGAATCAAAAATTTAGCGCGTGAAAAATTTGTACTAAAAATCAATCAAAGAGGAAATAATATAATATATTATTTTGATGAGAAAAAATTTAATGTGGAAATCGTCGAAAAATTGATGAGAATTTACAGAGCACGCATTAAATTTTCTCCATCCAAAATCAGCCCATACATCACCGTTGAAATTGCAAACGATTTTGAGATTTTACAAGAATGCAAAACATTTTTAAATGATTTATAAAAAACAACGTAGGGGCAGGGTTCCACCCCTGCCCACCACAAAATATAAAAAAATCAACGTAGGGGTCGATGCCCACATCGACCCAATTATGCAAAATTAATCCAGGGTCGATGTGG
>CANSTR010000056.1 GCA_947649935.1 uncultured Clostridia bacterium | reverse complement strand
ACTTTTTCCCGTTAATATTTTGTAATTTTTGGGACATTTTCAAAAGTTATTGACACTATTTTTATGTAAAAATTTCCTCTGGAATCTCCAACTTAAATCTCTTAAACGGATTTTCATTCACGCAAACAATTGGCGCCTTCACCTGCTCTCTAAATTTTGCCTGTTTCTTCGCATCCTTGCTTAAAATCACCGCGCAATATTGCGCCTGACTTTCCGTTATCTCGTAAAGCACCTCTTCAATATCATCTGTTTCATTAAAAACTTCAATTTCATAAAAATTATGTTCTGTATATTCCACCATATTTTGTACCAATTCTTCATACCTATCATCATCATAATAAACCACCACATTAAACAGTGGCACATACTTCACTTCTTTGTTTTGGAGGTCACGGAAAATTTCATAAGTATTGGAATTTCCCAAGCATACCACTTTTTCTACCTCCATTTTTTCAATCTCAGCATTTGTCATCTGATAGCAAAAATCAATTCTCCTCTGGCTTCCTCGCTCCTCTAATGCTAAATTTGCCATTTTGACAATCGTTTTATTCAAACCATACGCAATATCTTCGGTCAGTTGCACATTATGTAGCAAAGCCTCCATGCACAAAAGCACCGTTACATATGGATTTCCGTAATGACTTACCAAAATGTGCTTTTTCTCCTCGGTTTCCAATTTCTGATTTTCATATCGTTTCAATAATTCGATGCATTTTGAACTTTCAAAGTCAACCTTGCACACCTCATCATCCTGCATCTTCAATTGTTTAAGCGTTCTTGGGTTTTCTTCCATTAATTCTATTATGCTACTCACTATTTTTTTCATAAGATTCCTTTCTTTTATCTCACCAATTCTTTTGAATTTTCGATTTGTTCCATTAAGCCATCAATCTCGGCAATCTTTTCTTCACTATAACCATTTTCTGCAGAAATTCCTAATATCTTCTTCAAATCTTTGCCCCACGCTTTTGAATGAACTGCTCTACTAGCCTTCTCATCTTTATGCATTTGAACTAAGGCTTTTCGATTAATTTTTCCTTCTCGTTCAACCTCATCTTTACGATTCAAATATTCTTCTTCATTCATACAATAGGTCGCAGAACCATAATTAATTTGCGTTCCTTTTTGGGTCGACTTAAACAGTTTCTCAACTACTACCGTGCCATTTCCCACATTTGGCAAAGTAAACACAACACTTCCATCTGCAAATGGTTTCGAATCGCAATCTTTATCGATTTGTGAAAACAACTGCCAACGATATACAGGATCACTCACATAACGGTTCCATTTCTGCTTTGTTTCTCCTTTTTGCCTTGCCACGCGATATGTCTTTGTTTCACTGTAATCCACAAAATCCTTCGAAATATTCATTGCTTGAATCAAATACATTCTGGCTTCATTTTGCGCCTTGATTTCTTCTGGCGTGCTGCCAACCCCATCAAAACTACTAAAAATAAAATTCAGTTTTTCCGCATCTGATAAATCCGAATCTTTCAATGCTTGATAGGCTCTTGTGACATCCAATTCCCCAGTCATCAGCAACTCTTTCGCATCTTTTGGTTTGATGGAAGCATCTTCAATCAAATCATAAATCATTTTCTCGCCATTCCAATCGATTAAGGTTCGAATTGGCAACAAATTCGCCCCATATAAATTCTTCAAATCAGCCTCGTAATCACGTTCTGTTTCATACAGCTTCTCCATAATTTGTTCCGCAATTTGTTGTTTTTCTTCCTCCTCGCTATTTTTTAGCCTAATCTCGCGAAACAATAACGCATATTTTTCAAAATCAATTTCTTGCTCTTCTGCTCGCCCTCTATTTTCATAATACTGCATCAATTCATCTACGGTTATCTCTGATTGCAAATGATAAAAATCATCCAAACGACAAACTTGTTTTAAATTGATTTGCTTTCTCATATACACGTCCACGAAGTCTCTGTTTTCAAGCAAATCATCACAGCATAAACAATCGATGACTCGATTTGACAATTCGATTCCTTCTTCCATGTTTTCCAACATGTTCTTGACTTCTGCTTTATCCAGCATTCCCGCCATAACAAAAGATTCAAAATTGTTCGGATTTACCTTTACAAGCTCGCTCTTTTCTTCTTTCGTCAAATGCAATAATTCTATCAATTCTCTACTGCTTGCGCCAAACTCTAATTCTCCACTAAACAATTTTTGTCTAATTTCAATCAAATCTTCCTTAGAAAAATAACTTCCATCTACAATTCTGGAAACATCCCCTTGCAAATTTTTAAATTTATAATCCACATCTACACTTTTTTGCAAATGATTTTCATACACTGGACCAAGAATTTTAGTATTGGGATTTTCAATATGTTCTTTTGCAAATTGCATGATTTTAACACACTCTTTATGAGAATTTTGATCCTCTTTTATTCCTTTTTCCTTTTCTAACATTTGTTTCGCACGATATGCTGCCAATAATAACACATGATCCATTTTAAATTTTTCTGGAAATTTTTCTATTAATTCCGTCATTGTACTAATAATTTCCTCATGCGCTTTTTTTATCTTATCTTCTGTACTTTTCACGACCATTTCTTCTTCCGATAAGTCTTGCTCAATTC
This sequence comes from uncultured Clostridia bacterium, assembly GCA_947649935.1. GTDB lineage: Bacteria > Bacillota > Clostridia > TANB77 > CAG-508 > Scatovivens. Next base: position 2,934 of record CANSTR010000056.1, on the reverse strand, counting down.
TCTGACGAATAATATATTTAAAGATTTCTCCATTCCCTCTATATTGACAAACATATTGTGATAAGTCGCTCTCATTAATAAGTAATAACATTATTTCTGCTATTTTCTGTTCTTTCATTTCATTTAAAATTTGTAAATTTTTTTGTTTTAACTCCATCTCTTTTGGTGTTTTTCCTTTTACAATTTCATGAAATGATTGAAGTTTTTCAACCATCATTTTTCCATCTTCTCTTATGAATATATCTGGTAATTCAACTTTAGAATCCTTTAGTAAGTCATAACATTCATTCAATTTTTTCAACTTTTCTTCATACATAGCTTGATCAAACTGAGAATTATTCCTGTGTTTTTCATAATATTCTACCTTTTGTTGTAACGTTAAAAAATCATAAAATAATAATTTTTCTTTATCAATTATATCTTCATTTTGTAACAAAAAATCTGATACCTTAACATCTTGAAACAATTCATATCCTCTCGCAAAAAATTCATCAATATTACCAATGATTCCAAAAATGTTATTTCCCCCTACTCCTATCTCAAACTTATTGATGATTTCCCTCATTGACATTTGATTTACATCTCTTTTTTTCATTCACAATCTCTCCTTAAAGAAACTCTCTCTTTTTATTATAACATATTGTTACAAATTTGTCAAATTATGTAAACGCTTGAGAATAATTTTCCAAAAGCATAAGAAAACACTTGTTTTTTTTATCGGATTGTGATATGTTATATATGCATTTATTAATTCCGAAACATTGTCTCGGAAATTCAAGTCAGTCACCTTATTTAGAATTAATAAAAATCAAAAAGAAAAATTTAGCATTATGGGAGGATTAACATGTTCAAATTACATTCAGAATACAAGCCAACTGGCGACCAGCCACAGGCAATTGAATATTTAAGCAAAGGAATTGAAGCAGGCAAAAAATTCCAGACATTACTTGGCGTAACACGGTTCTCGGAAAAACTTTTACCATGGCAAATATCATCGAAAAAGTGCAAAAGCCAACTCTGATTTTAGCCCACAACAAAACCTTAGCAGGACAGTTATATTCCGAATTCAAAGAATTTTTCCCAGAAAATCGCGTGGAATATTTTGTGTCCTATTACGATTATTACCAGCCAGAAGCCTACATTGCCTCTTCTGACACTTATATCGAAAAGGATTCTTCTGTTAACGACGAAATCGACAAACTTCGCCATTCCGCCACTGCTTCCCTTTTTGAAAGCAGAGACGTCATTGTCATTGCTTCTGTTTCGTGCATTTACGGCTTAGGCGACCCGATTGATTATGAAAACATGATTGTTTCCCTTCGCCCGCATACACAAAAAACGCGAAATGACATTATGAAAAAATTAGTCAATATGCAATATACCAGAAACGAAATGGATTTCAAGCGCGGTACTTTTCGCGCCAAAGGCGACATCTTAGAAATCTACCCTTCGAACCAAGAAGAAAGCGCCATTCGTGTCGAATTTTGGGGCGACGAAATCGAGAAAATCTCGGAAATCAATCCACTCACCGGAAAACCTGTTGGCACGCGTGAACACGTCATGATTTTCCCAAATTCGCACTATGTCACCAGTCGCGAAAAATTGGACAGAGCGCTTGCCACCATTGAAGCAGAAATGGAAGAACGCGTCAAATTTTTTACGGAAAATAAAAAGCTGATTGAAGCACAACGCATTGAAGAACGCACCAATTTCGATATCGAAATGCTGAAAGAAACTGGATTTTGCCAAGGCATCGAAAATTACTCCAGACACATTAGCGGTCGCGAGCCAGGAAGTCCGCCTTATACGCTATTTAACTATTTTCCAGACGATTTTTTGATGTTTATTGATGAATCCCATGCCACCGTGCCTCAAGTGCGCGCCATGTACAATGGCGACCGCGCGCGTAAAGAATCGCTGATTGAATACGGCTTTCGACTTCCTTCCGCTTATGACAATCGTCCTCTTAAATTTAGCGAATTTGAGGAAAAAATCAACCAATTGGTATTTGTGAGTGCCACGCCTGCAGACTACGAAAAAGAGCATAGCAAAGAAAATGTTGTGGAACAAATTATTCGTCCAACAGGACTATTGGATCCAAAAATCGAAGTCAAACCAACCGAAAATCAAATTGATGATTTAATCGAGCAAATCCAATCTCAGCTTGAAAAAGGCGACCGCACTTTGGTCACCACCTTAACGAAAAAAATGGCAGAAGATTTGACTGCCTACTTAATTAATACAGGACTTCGCGTAAAATACATGCATTCTGATACAAAAGCACTTGAGCGAATGGAAATTATCCGCGATTTGCGTATCGGCGAATTTGATGTTTTGGTGGGAATCAACCTTTTGCGTGAAGGTTTGGATATTCCGGAAGTTTCGCTTGTTGCCATTTTGGATGCTGACAAAGAAGGTTTTCTACGTTCTGAACGTTCCTTGATTCAAACCATTGGACGTGCCGCCAGAAACACCGAAGGTCGTGTTATCATGTATGCTGACGAATTAACAGAATCGATGGAAAAAGCAATTACGGAAACCAATCGTCGTCGCAAAATTCAAGAGCAATACAATCAAGAACACGGCATTACGCCACAAACGATTCGCAAATCTGTGCGTGATACGATTAAAGCAACCATCGTGGAAGACATTCAAAATCAATTTGAGATTAGCGAAAATGAAAGCGTGGAAGATATTATTTCAAAATTGACAGATGAAATGCTAAAATATGCGAAAAATATGGAATTTGAAAAGGCTGCAGAACTTCGTGATAAAATCAAAGCATTGGAAAATTGCATGAATTAAAATAGGTCTAACCTTTTATTATACCATAAAAGCGGCGATTTGTCAACTTGGCAAAAGGGCGCGTTTGTTCGATTTAGTAAATATTTTTGTGTGTGCGGGTGTCTGTCGTGCGGGTTTTCGGGTACATCT
>CANSTR010000055.1 GCA_947649935.1 uncultured Clostridia bacterium | reverse complement strand
TTGCATAAATTATATATTGATTTTTTGTTGCTATTATTTTTTGAATGGACAAAAAAGAAAAAGTTTGTAAAATAGGTCGCATTTTGTATTGACGAAAGACGCAAAAAAGTGTATAATAAAATTAGGAACTAGACTTTATAGAAAATCTACGGAAGTTTAGTTTCTAATCTATTTTATGGAGAAATAGGAATGAAAGAAGAATGTGGAATTTTTGGAATTTATTCCATGAAAAATGAGGAAGATTTAGTATTTCCAATTTGTGTTGGATTATCTAGTTTGCAACATAGAGGCGAAGAAAGTTGCGGAATGGCGATTAACGATGGTGGTGTGATTACTTGCCATAAAGATGTTGGTTTGGTATCAGATGTGTTTACCAATTCGGTGATTCGCGATTTGCCAAAAGGAAAAATGGGAATTGGACATGTGCGCTATTCGACAACTGGTTGCGCCAAAAAAGAAAATGCACAGCCAATTGTGACGCGTTATAAAAAAGGAAATTTGTGTATTGCCCACAATGGAAATTTGACAAACACGGCGGAATTAAGAGCAGAATTAGAAGAAAATGGCGCGATTTTTAATTCAACAAGCGACACGGAAGTCATTGCTTATATTATTGCTAGAGAAAGGCTAAAAGCAAAATCCATCGAAGAAGCTGTTTTTAACGCTGTGCAATATTTAAAAGGTGCGTATTCCTTGTTAGTAATGAGTTCGCAGAAATTGATTGCCGTCAGAGATGCGTATGGTTTTCGACCATTGTGCATGGGAAAATTAGACGGAAATTACGTATTTTCTTCGGAAAGTTGCGCGTTGGATATCTTGGGAGCTGAATTTGTTCGCGACATCCAACCTGGCGAAGTCGTTACGGTTTACAATAATGAAGTAACCACTCAAAATTTTAGAACTACAGAAAAAGATGGTTTGTGTATTTTTGAATATGTCTATTTTTCAAGACCAGATTCGATCATTGATGGCTATAGCGTCCACCAATTTCGTGAGGAAACGGGAAAATATTTGAGCGAGCAAGCGCCTGTGGAAGCTGATTTTGTAGCAGGGGTCCCAGATTCTGGCTTGGATGCAGCGTTGGGGTATTCAAAAGCTTCGAAAATTCCATATGGCATGGCTTTTGTAAAAAGTAAATACATTGGAAGAACATTTATCCAGTCTTCGCAAAATGAAAGAAAAAAGCAAGTGGTGCTAAAATTAAATCCGTTGAAGCAAAATATCAAAGGAAAAAGAATTATTTTGATTGATGATTCGATTGTGCGTGGCAACACGATTATGCGATTGGTGAAAATTTTGAGAAGAGCAGGCGTAAAAGAAATTCATTTGAGAATTGCGGCTCCGCCATTTGTGGGCATGTGCTATTTTGGTACAGATGTAACGACAGAAGATGGCTTGATTGCGCGACATAAAACAGTCGAGGAAATTCGCGAAATGATTGGTGTGGATTCGTTGGAATATTTGAGTTTGGAAAATTTAAGAAAAATTGCGCAAAATTCGAATATGAAAAGTTTTTGCGAAGGGTGCTTTACGAATCAATATCCGATTGAGGTACCGAAAGAAGTACATAAAGATAAGTTTGAGAAGATATTTTAGAGAATCAACTCAAATCCAGAAAAATCAAGTGAGAGCAGTTTTTTTGAAAAAGTCAAGTTGACATAAGCACAAAAATATGATATAATAAAGGTTAGGGAAAAAGTTGGAAAGAAAGCATATTCTTTCTAATTTTTTATATAAAGAAGAAAAATAGTTGATAATAACAGACTTTTGTGATATAGTAACGGTAAATGACATGAAATAAGAGGATGATAAATATGTTATATGGAGAAATGGACGACGAAAACGAAAATCGCGAAATGCTAGAGGAATTGAATAACAAATCGAATTTGAGAAAAAAAGCAATCATCTGTGGTGTGATTGTTTTATGTTGCGTGGTTGTTATGACAATTAGCATTATTGTGTCTGTTAGAATGAAAAATAATAACTCCAATGAGCCAAAACAGGTGAGTTCAGTAACACAGGACAAAAAGGACCAAAAAAAGAAGAAGTCTGCCACGTATGAAGGCGAGCATATGCAGATTGCGGAACACGATATGAATCAAATTCAACTAAAATTTGTGCCAAAAGAAAATCCAAATGCACAACAACAAATTACAGATATTTATTATTCAGATGAAAAAGTAGCTTATTTGACGTTTGATGATGGACCTTCCAAAAATATCACCCCACGTGTTCTCGATATTTTGAAACAAGAAAATGTGCCAGCCACATTTTTTGTGCTGGGAAGTCGTGTGGAATTGAATCCAGACTTGTTGCGAAGAACATATGAGGAAGGACATTATATTGCAAATCATGGTTATTCGCATGAGTATTCCAAGATTTATACTTCGAAAGATACAGTTTTTGAAGAATACGTGAAAACAGAACAAGCCATCCGAGTGGCTTTGGGAAATCCGAATTATAATACGCATTTGTTTCGTTTTCCCGGTGGTTCCAGTGGTGGTCGATATGATAGTGTGAAAGCAGAAGCCAAGGGATTGTTGCGCGATTATGGCATTAATTTTACAAACTGGAATTGTCTAACAGGAGATGCAGAAGGGCGAACAAATACGGATTCGCTAATGGAATGTTTGATTCAAACGATGGAGGGAGATGGAGCTATTATCGTGCTAATGCACGATGCCAGTGATAAATCCTACACGGCAGACGCATTGCCAAGTGTGATTTCCTATTTAAGAGAACAAGGATATAGTTTTAAAAATTTTTATGAGATTTTCAAATAAAATACGAACAAATGTATTGACAAAAAATAAAAATCTGATATAATACAATTATCGAACATATATTTGTATAGGAGGCGCGTATGATAACGTTACTGCATATCAAAAATATAGGGATAATTGATGATTTGAGCATTCCGTTAGACGTGGGATTCAATGTTTTAACAGGCGAAACAGGAGCCGGAAAAACGCTGATTATTGGAGCGTTGAAAATATTATCAGGAGGACGTTTTTCCAAAGAAATGATGCGAACAGGCGAAAGTCATTCTTTTGTGGAATTGTCGTTAGATTTGCCGGATTTTGAAGATAACGTGATTGTTTCGAGGGAAATTAACGCAAGCGGAAAAAATGTCTGCAAATTAAATGGTAGATTGGTGACTGTGAGTGAGTTGAAGGAATTCATGAAAAAGGTGATTGATATTCATGGACAAAATGATAATCAATCTATTTTGGATTTGAATCAGCATATTGACTTATTGGATGGATATGCGGGTGCAGAAATTCACGAAATAAAAGAGACTTATCAAAAGTTGTATCATGAATATGTTGCTGTAAAAAAAGAATTGAGTTTGAATTATGGCGATGATCGAGAAAAACAACGAAAATTGGATTTGTTGAATTATCAAGTCAATGAGATAGAAGAGGCCGATTTAAAAGAAACAGAGGAAGAGGAATTAGAAGAGAAGAGAAAAATGATGTTGGCATCTGAAAAAATTGCCAGCAATTTGCAAGAAGCACAAAATGAAATTGACAATCATTCCATTGATGGCTTGAATAATGCGATAAGAGCTCTGGAGAAAATTGAGCAGTACAATTCCGTTTATACGGATATTGTTACAAGGCTAAAAAGTAGCTATTATGAGGTGCAAGAAGTGGCACGCGATTTGTCGATGGAAGAAGTTTCTTTTGATGAAGAGGAGCAAAATCGAGTGGAAGAAAGGCTCGATTTGATTAATTCTTTGAAAAGAAAATATGGCAATACGATTGAGCAAATTTTAGATTATAAAAATCAAGTAGAAAAAGAAATTTTTGAGATTATGAATTTGGAGAGTTATATTCAGGAATTGAAAGAAAAAGAAGCTAAAATAGAAAGTGAATTATTGGTTTTGGCGCAGAAAATGAACGAAATTCGTTTGAAATATGCGCAAGAATTATCGTGTGAGATTACGAGAGAATTGAAGGAATTGGAAATGCAAAATGCAGAATTTGAAGTAAGTGTTGAGCAAATGGACGACAAAAAATTCAATCGTAATGGATTGGACAAAGTTGAATTTTTGATTGCTACGAACAAAGGCGATGAGAAAAAAGGGTTAGTGAAAATTGCTTCTGGTGGAGAAATGTCAAGAGTGATGTTGGCGATAAAGACAGTTTTAGCAGATGTTGACCAAACGCCAATTTTAGTCTTTGATGAAATTGACACAGGAATCAGTGGAATAGCGGCGAATGCAACAGGCGAAAAAATGAAAAAAATTGCGAAAAATCATCAAGTCATTTGTGTGACACATTTAGCAACGATTGCAGCGAAGGGCGATTGCAATTATTATATTTACAAGAGCAATGAAGAAAATTGTACCAAAACACATGTAGAACGATTGACAGAAGAAGAAACGATTCGCGAAATCGCGCGCATTTCCAATGGAGAAATCACGGAAACTTCGCTGGAACATGCACGTGAGATGCGAAATTTGTCACAAAAAATTGCGTAGGAGGAAAGATGCGAAATATCAAATTAACAATTGAATACCATGGAAAGGACTTTAACGGCTGGCAAAAACAGCCCAATAAATTAAACATTCAAGGTGAAATCGAAAGAGCCATTGGAAGTATTACGGGTGAAGAAATCGAGCTAATTGGCTCTGGAAGGACAGATGCGGGAGTTCACAGTTTGGGACAGGTTGCCAATTTTAAAACCAATAGCAATATTCCAATTGAGAAATTTGCGTTAGCCATTAATTCTAAATTGAAAAAAAGTATTGTGATCAAAAAGGCAGAAGAAGTGGGCGAACGTTTTCATAGCCGTTATTGTGCACATGCGAAAAAGTATCGTTATGTCATCCATAATTCTGAAACAGGAACCGCCGTTTATCGCGAGTTGGAATATCAGTTTCCGATTCCATTGGATGTAGAAAAAATGCAACAAGCAGCCAAATATTTTGAAGGAGAGCATGATTTTGCGGCATTTAAAGCAAGTGGGACAAGTAGCAAAAATAGCGTCAGAAAAATATTCAAAGCAGAAGTTTTGGCAAAAGAGGAACGTATTTGGATTGAGTTAACAGGAAGTGGATTTTTGTATAATATGGTTCGCATTATTGCAGGAACGTTATTGGATGTGGGAATCGGAAAAATAAAACCAGAAGAAATTCCAACCATTATTGAAAGTAAAGATAGAAAACAAGCGGGAAAAACACTTCCAGCAGTAGGATTGTATTTAATAGAAGTAAACTATTAAAAGAATCACAAAATAGAACAAAAATCATATTATATTACAAAAGGATTATAAAATTAGGAGGAAAAAGATATGACTGATTTATTAATTGCTTTTGTAATTCCAGTGCTTGTCGTGATTATAGCAGCTGTGTTGCAGTCGATATTACATTGCCCCTTCAAAGTGGCAGGAATCGTATTCGTTATTTTAATCATAGCGGCGCTGGCTTTGGGAGGAACCATTCTTTTAATAGCATTTGCATGGATTTATACAGTGCTTGCGTTTATTGTTGCTTACTTAATTTGTAGATGTTTTAGATGGAATTGTCGTTGCAATTGTGGTGGCAACAACGATGAGAATAATAATGGTAGCAATAACGGTAATGGTAATACGGGAAATAATAACAGCGGAAATAACAATAGTGGCAATAATAATACTGGTAACAATAATTCTGGCAATAACAACAATGGCAACAATAATAGCGGAAATAATAATACAGGCAATAACAATACTGGTAACAACAATACAGGAAATAACAACGGTGGCAATAATAATGGTAATTGTAATTGCTGGAGAGGTTGGAGAAATTAAAAAAAAGACAATTCAGTTTGTGTAGAAAATCTGGATTGTCTTTTTTTGTACGCAAAAATATTACAAAACAGTAACAATATTAAATTTGTGTAACATTGACAAAAATCATTGACAAGTGTTGTTATGAATGCTAAAA
>CANSTR010000054.1 GCA_947649935.1 uncultured Clostridia bacterium | reverse complement strand
CGGGCTTGGATGATGATGCCGTCGCCTCCATTGATTAGTTTTAGGGTTATGCCTGTTAAAATTAATAGGATAATAATTGTTACAACCAAGGCTATCAGCGTGATTCCGTTACTTTTTGGCAGAAAATTTTTTCTCTTTTGCATGATATATCCTCCTTTTTTGTTATATAAACATTGACATAATGTATTTTATCATTGGAGGAAATATTTTGTCAAGGGATTTTGGGGATGTTACAGAAATGTAATATTGGATTTTTGCCGTAGGGTCGATTATCAATCGCCCGTGATAAGATAGAATTTATTTCTTTGATATATTTAATGTAATTTTATTGATATGCGGGCGTCTGATAGACGCCCCTACAGCATAAAATAGGAGATATTTTTTGAAATATCCCCATTTCATCTAAAATATCCCTACAATTTCTCCTGCATCATCTACATAAATCTCCTCTGCTGCTGGAATTTTTGGAAGTCCTGGCATACTCATGATTTTTCCTGTTTTAACAACGACAAATTCTGCACCTGTTCGCAAGTTTACTTCTGTTACATGAATCTTGAATGGCTCTTTGCATTGCAAATTCTTGGCATCATCCGAAAACGAATATTGCGTTTTTGCAATGCAAACTGGATAATTTCTGTAACCCAATTTCTCAATTTGAGCAATTTGCTCTAGTGCTTTTTCCTTATATTCCACGCCTTCTGCGCCATAAACTTGGCACGCTACTTTCTCAATTTTCGTTTTGATGTCATCCTCTTCTTCATATACAAATCGAATATTTTCCTTTTCCGCCACTTTCATGACTTTTTCTGCCAAATCCAATGCACCTTCTCCGCCTTTTGCCCAGACTTCTGCCAAACTCAATTCCACACCTGCCGCCTGCAACTTATTGGATAAAAACTCAATTTCCTTTTCTGTATCACATGCAAATTTGTTAATCGCAACCACACAATTGATTCCATATTGATTTTTGATGTTGTCAACATGTTTCAACAAATTTTCAATTCCATTTTCCAACGCTTCTAAATTCTCACTCGTGCATTCTTCGACACTCAAACCACCATGATATTTCAAGGCTTTCAGCGTTGCTACACAAACTGCCGCAGATGCTTTCAATCCTGACTTTCTGCATTTAATATCCACGAATTTTTCAGCACCTAAGTCTGCACCAAATCCAGCTTCTGTTACCACATAATCGCCCAATTTCAAAGCCATTTTGGTTGCCATAATACTATTGCAACCATGCGCAATATTGGCAAATGGTCCACCATGAATGAATGCCAAATTATGTTCTAATGTTTGCACAACATTCGGATTCATGGCATCTTTCATCAATGCTGTCACAGCGCCTTGTGCTTTGATATCACGAACTGTGATTGGTTGTCCTTCTTCGTTAAAACCAATCGTTATGTTCCCTACTCTTCTTTCAAAATCCTCTAAATCATTTGACAAACAAAGAACTGCCATGATTTCTGATGCGACTGTTATGTCAAAACCATCCTCACGTGGTTTCATATTTTTTTCTTTGGAAAGTCCGACTTGAACTTTGCGAAGTGCTCTGTCATTCAAATCCATGCATCTTTTCCAAATGACTTTTTCGAATTTTAAATGATTTCCAAAAAATCTGTGATTATCAATCATTGCTGAAATCAAGTTATTAGCAGCTGTGATGGCATGAATATCGCCTGTAAAATGCAAATTTATTTCGTCCATTGGAGCGACTTGTGCATAGCCACCACCTGTCGCACCACCTTTCATACCAAAAACTGGGCCCAACGATGGTTCTCTTAATGCCAAAATTGACTTTTTGCCAAGACGATTTAAGCCATCGGATAAGCCAATGGAAATTGTCGTTTTGCCTTCCCCTAAAGGCGTTGGATTGATTGAAGTGACTAAAATTAATTTTCCATTTTCTTGGTTTTGTAGCTTTTTGATTAATTGATTATCCACTTTTGCTTTGTATTTTCCATATGGAATTAAATCTTCTTCTGAAATACCAAACTTTTCTGCAACTTTTGTGATTTTTTCTAATTTGACACTTTTTGCAATTTCAATATCATTCATTTTTCTATTTCCTCCTTAAATTAATGCTCCAACAGCAATTCCTAACAGTGCGCCTACAAATACTTGTATCGGCGTGTGCCCTAGCACTTCGACTAATTTTTCTTGGACTTCTACTGTGGTAAGTCCTGGTGTTTCTAAGATTTTATTCAAAATTCTGGCTTGCTTTCCTGCTGCTCGTCTGACACCTGCTGCATCATACATGACGACAAATGCCATTACCATTGAGATGGCAAAAATTCCACTATCAAAGCCATATTCCTTCCCTACGCAAGTTGCTAATGAGCATACAATGGCTGAATGCGAACTTGGCATTCCACCAGCACCAACAATTCTTTTTACATCTAATTTTTTATTGACCACCAATTCCGTTAAAACCTTGAAAGTTTGTATCAAAAACCATAAAATAAACGGAACATAAATACATTTGTTATAGACAATTTCATTGATAATTTGCATATTTTTTACGCTTCATTCCCTGTTTTTTGAATGAAGTTTTCCTCCTTTATTTCATCATTTTCTTCGATTAAAATGGAAATTTTCTGCTCCGCTTTTTCAATTTCTTGATTGCATTTTTTCGAAATAGCGACCCCTTCTTCAAATAGTTTCATGGATTCTTCTAGTGAATTTTCTTCTTCCTTTTCCAATTTAGCTGTAATTTCTTCTAATCTTTTTAATAAATCTTCAAAATTTTCTTCTTTCTTTTTCACAGTTTTTCCCTCTCTTAATTTAATCTAATTCGACAGCTTTGGTTGCTAAGTTGACGCGAAAATAATATTTGACAGTAGCTGTGGCTTTGTCTTTTACACTTACTACATATTCTCCATTTTCATTAATATATTCAAATAAAAAATCAACTGAATTGTCAGCTCCCCACTCTTTTTTCACCAATTCAATTGCTTTTTGCTTTTGATCTGTTTCAGCAGGAATTGCTGGGGCGTTACTGATTGGCTTGTTGGTGTTTGTGGTATTGGTTGAATTCGTGATATCAACTGTGTTCGTCGTTGTATTTTGTATTTGGTTTGTTACTTGATTTTCTACACTTGCATTTTCCACTGAATTTTCGTTCACAATATCCTCGTTTTGAAGTGTATTTTGTGTTTCATTTCTCACTTCATTTTCTTCTAACTGATTCGCTTTGTTTTGCCTATCATGCAACATATAAAAAGTTACGGCTACTACCACAATACAAAGAATTGGTAACCAAATTTTGATTTTTTTCATTCTTCTCTCCTTTTACTTTTAAATGATTTTGGCTTTTGCCTCGCCATCTTGGAATTTTAAATCAATTTCTTGATTTGATTGCAAATTTTCTGCTTTGGTCACAATTTTTCCTTCCGATTCTGCAATACAAAATCCTCTTGATAACGTTTTGAGCGGACTTAAGGCATCTAACTTTGTGACTTCTTTCGAAAATTGCATTTTAACATTTTCGATTTTCTTAGTGATCGCATTTTCCATTTGTTTGGATAATCCATCTATCTGCAAATAAGCCTGATTAATTTTCTGAAAAGGAACCTTGAAAGCACTCGAATTTTTATATTTTTCAAGACGCAATCGCATACATTCTGTCTTTCTTTTCAGTGATATTTTTAATCTATTTTGATAAACAGTAAGCGTATTTTTTAAATCTTCTACATCCGCTACCACCAATTCTGCTGCAGCTGATGGTGTTGGTGCTCTTAAATCAGCTACAAAATCGGCAATCGTGAAATCTGTTTCATGCCCAACTGCTGACACAATCGGAAGTTCAGAATGATAAATCGCACGTGCTACGATTTCTTCATTAAATGGCCACAAATCTTCCAACGAGCCTCCACCTCTTGCCAAAATAATAACATCTGCCATTTTTTTTTCATTCATCAGATGAATAGCATCTACGATTTTTTCGGCCGCGCCTTCACCCTGTACAGGAACTGGCAATAAACGAATGTATACATTGGGATTTCGTCTTGTGGAAACATTGATAATATCGCGAATAACGGCTCCTGTATTAGATGTCAAAACACCAATAATTTTCGGCATAAACGGAATTTTCTTTTTGTGACTTTCTGCAAATAATCCTTCTTTTTCAAGATTTGCTTTCAACTCTTCGTATTTGGTATACAAATTTCCCATGCCATCTTCTTGCATAGCTTGCACATAAATTTGGTAAACGCCATCTCTTTCAAATACACCAACACTGCCTAAAACATTGACTTTCATACCATCTTTTGGTAGAAAATTGAGATGACCTGTTGCCGTTTTAAACATGACACATTTTACAAGGGCATTGGCATCTTTTAACGTAAAATACATGTGTCCTGTGTAGTGATGCTTGAAATTCGAAATTTCGCCTGCCACAAATACGCTGTTTAAAAATTCGTCAGATGCAACTCTATCTTTCATATATTTATTTAGTTCTGTTACAGAAATTGGCTTAATTTTCATTTATTCTTCCTTTTTGCTATTTAAGTTTTTATCTTTTACAACACTTGCTAAAATCCCATTAATGAATACCGGCGCAGACTCGTCTGAATATTTTTTGGCAAGTTCAACCACTTCATTAATAGCAACTTTATAGGGCAAATTTTGATACAACATTTCATAAATGGCAATTTTAATTAAACTTAAATTGATTTTTGAAACTCGATTTAAACTCCAATTTTCTTTTAAATTATTTTCAATTAAAGTATGGATTGTTTCGCCATTTTCGACTAAACCCTTCTGGATGTTTTTCAAATACTGAATTGCTTTCTCATCTGTTATTTCATTACTTTCCACAAAAATGTCAACTTGCTCTGGATTTTCCTCCTCTTTTTGCATTTCTAACCCATATATCATTTGAAAAGCAAGTTCCCTCATTGCCGACCTTTGCATCGTTTCCTCCTAAAATTTATCGATAAAATTTTTTAGATTATCTTTTACATTTTCCTTATTTTTTTGGACATAATTTCCCAAATAAATTCCTACAATAATGACAATTAACGTAATGCATAATCTATATAGACCTGACCAAATCAGAATTAGTGCAACAATTGCACCAATAATGGCACCTTTATATTGAGCCCAAAACTCTTTAAAATTATTAGAATGCTCCATTCTCTTCGCTTTCCTTTCTTTCTTCCTCTTCAACATTTTCTTCTTCCGTATTTTCTACTTTGGCTTCTGGCAAACCTTTGATTTTTTTGTTCGTGATGTTTTTTACTTTGATGTTGACTTGTTTTACTTCCAAGTCCGCTGTTTTTCTTAATGCTTCTTTGATTTTTTCTTGAATTTGAGTGGATACGTCTTTTATCATCATATCTTTGGAAACTAATGTTGTGACATAAACCACTAAGTTATTGTTGCGATCCAAAAATGTTCTACTTGAAATTGCCTCAATTCCTTGGACGTCTTTGACAACATTAGCAATTAAGTTTTCCAAGCTTTCTTTTGAAATCACTAATTTTCCTGATGCGTTTTCTAGCGTTACTCCATTTCGACCATCGTCTTCTTTTTTTGCTCCAAAAAAGATGCATTTTAAAGCTAGCAATAACATCACAATCGTTACTGCCAACGTGATTTTAAAAGCAAAATCATCTTGCAATAAAAATGTTACAGTTTTTGCTATGACACTTATTTGAATGACGTCTAACATAAGCAAAATAAGCGCAATCGCCATAATACTAATCACGATTGAAAATAATACTAAAGCAACTTTTTCTAAAAATTTCATGGTTTCCTCCTTCGTTTATTCTTCGATATTCTCTTGGGTTTCTTCTGTTTCTTGCTCTTTTTCCTCTAATTCTTTTGGCGTTTTTTTGTGCACACCTTGCACATTAACGTTTACTTCAAGCACTTTTAAATCTGTCATCGCTTCAACTGACTTTTTGATTCTGGTTTGAATTTCATACGCCACATCTGGAATTCTAGCGCCATATTCTACGATAATATTGACATCAATTTTCGTACTTTTTTCTCCAACGTCTACCTTAATTCCCTTACTCAAATTCTTTTTTCCGCTAATGACTTCTGTAATGCCGGCAAACCCGCCTGCCATTCCGTAAACGCCTTCTACTTCGGAAACAGCAATTCCAGCATAAGTAGCTACTACGTCATTGGAAATTTTTACCGTATCATTTCCGACCATCAAAACTTCTTCCTCATTTTGAACCTCTTCATTCACATCAGACATAATTTTGTCCTCCTTTATCTTTTTTTAATAGTATATCAATATATTTCTAAATTTACAAGTATTTTAAGTAAAATTTTCCTCTTTTTCTAATTTTGTCCATTCAAAAAATAATAGCAACAAAAAATCAATATATAATTTATGC
>CANSTR010000053.1 GCA_947649935.1 uncultured Clostridia bacterium | reverse complement strand
CCACTTTAGCTCAGCTGGTAGAGCAACTGACTTGTAATCAGTAGGTCGTCCGTTCGATTCGGACAAGTGGCTCCAGGAATGCCAAGCCTTTCAAGGTTTGGTGTTTTTTTATTTCAAATATATTCCTCCCTTCACAACTCTAAAAACAAAAATAAATTTTGCAAAATAAATTCACATTCGTAATTTTTTTTGCAAAAACTATTGACAAATTATGTAAATTGATGTACAATTATAAAGTTGCACGAGTTTGAAATTTGCACCACGTCCTCGCTAGGAGGACTAAGGAGGTGAAATTTTGATCGAGATTTTTGATGATTGGGACGGGGCTGGTTCTTCTTCCGAGAAAAAGGAAGAAAAACCAGTAAAACAAGAAACTAAAGAAAATTAACATTTTCTTTAGTTTGATGAGGGCTATCCCACCCTCCAAAAAAAACGAGTGCCCTAAATAGGGCACTCGCTTTTTTTGTTTTTTATGCATTCATAATGGCATCAAATTCTTCGCCATCAATTTTTTCTCTTTCCATCAACACACCAGCAACTTCTTGCAATTTTGACATATTCTGATTCAAAATATCCACTGCCTTTCGATAGGCTGTATCAATAATATTCTTCACTTCTGCATCAATTACAGCAGCCGTTTGCTCGCTCACATCTTTGTGTTGTGCAAAATCTCTTCCCAAAAACACCTCTTCTTGTCCAGAGCCAAACATAATCGCACCAACCACATCACTCATACCATATTTGGTAACCATGCTTCTCGCAATTTTCGTAGCTCTTTCAATATCGTTACTCGCACCTGTTGAAATATCGCCCAACACAAGTTGTTCTGCCACTCTACCGCCCAAAAGTGAAACGATATTTTCTTCCATTTCTGTTTTGCTCATAAACGATTTATCCTCTGCTGGACGATACATCGTGTAACCACCAGCCATGCCTCTTGGCACAATGGAAATCTGATGCACATTATCCTGCGTTGGCAAAAATCTGCTAACAACTGCATGACCAGCCTCGTGAAAAGCCACCAATTTCTTTTCTTTATCATTAATCACTTTCGACTTTTTCTCAGGTCCCATCATGACTTTCACCATGGCGTCTTCAATCTCAGCCATGCCAATTTCTTGCTTATCTCTTCTTGCCG
Source organism: uncultured Clostridia bacterium (assembly GCA_947649935.1). GTDB lineage: Bacteria > Bacillota > Clostridia > TANB77 > CAG-508 > Scatovivens. Next base: position 5,257 of record CANSTR010000053.1, on the reverse strand, counting down.
TCAACAACGCAGCTTCATTCAATACATTTTCCAAATCGGCTCCTGCAAATCCAGCTGTATTTTTTGCCACAATGCCTAAATCCACATCTGGCGCAATTCTTTTCTTTCTGGCATGCACTTCCAAAATTTCTTCTCTTGCCTTTACATCTGGTGCGCCAACTACGATTTGTCTGTCAAATCTTCCTGCTCTTAGCAAGGCTTTATCTAAAACATCAGGTCTATTCGTCGCAGCCAACACGATAACACCTTCATTTGGGCTAAATCCATCCATTTCGACCAATAATTGATTTAACGTTTGCTCTCTTTCATCATGGCCTCCACCAAGTCCAGCACCTCTTTGACGACCAACAGCATCAATTTCATCAATAAAAACAATACATGGCGCATTTTTCTTAGCTTGGTCAAACAAATCTCTTACTCTCGACGCACCAACACCAACAAACATCTCCACAAAATCCGAACCACTGATGATAAAGAATGGCACACCAGCTTCGCCTGCAACTGCTTTTGCAAGCAAGGTTTTACCAGTTCCTGGTTGTCCTACCAATAAGACACCTTTTGGAATTCTAGCTCCCATATCTGTGAATTTTTTTGGCGATTTTAAGAATTCTACAATTTCTTGTAACTCTTCTTTTTCTTCGTCAACACCTGCAACATCCTTAAACAGTACTCGATTTTTATCATTCATATTTAGCATTCTCGCTTTGCTTTTTCCGAATGTCATTGACGTTTTATTTCCACCTTGATTTGGATTCATCAATAACAACCAGAAAATTAAAAATATAATTAAAATAACGAATGGTGAGAATACGCTTAAAATTGCTACAAATGGAGATTCTTCATCTTGCGTCACCACAAGTTGTCCAGAAGTGATATTTTCTGAAATTTCCTCCATAAATGTATCCAAACTTGGTATCGTTACTTCTTTTACTTTATTCGTAACATCGCCCTTTTTCTCAGTTACATATAAAGTTTCTTTATCAGAAGATATTTCTATCTCCGAAACTTCTCCTTGATTAATGGCTTGAATTAACTCTGAATAATTCATCTTTCGATCCGAATCATTTAGCAATCCACTCAATATTCCTACAGAAATAATGATAATAATCAGCCAAACCATCAATGTTTTGATTCCATTTTTCAATCTTATTTCCTCCTTTGATATCTTTCTCCTTTACATACTAGCACATAAACAAAAATTTTTCAAGTGTTTTTTCAAAATGTGTGCATTTTTGTAATTTTTAGATTTTTGTCTTGCAAAGCAACTTTGACATGCTTATTGGGCGTCAAATATTTGTTGCCTACATTTCTATGGCAAAGCTTAACAATGTCCTCCATATGTATTTTCTCGATGCCTTTTGTTGTGCCAAAAAGTCGCTCAATCGCATACAAAATGACTCTCTTTTGCACAAGTTTTTCTAACTGATTAAACTTCTTCAAATGCAAAATAATTTCATTTTCTTTTTCTGAAATACAAATTTTCTCGTAAATCAACTCTGTCTGGCGATTCAAATAATCCTCTTGCTCTTTCGCTAGACTCGATAAACGCTCCAAAGTTTCCACGATGTTTGGATTAAACTCCTTTTGAATATACGGCAAAACAATATTTCTAATTTTATTTCGTGTATACGCATTATCGTCATTTGATTCATCATGCCTCGCCACCATTTGATTCTCTCGCAAATATTCCTCAATTTCAAGCCTCTGTGTACCAAGCAAAGGACGAATATATCTTCCTTTTATTTTCTCAATTCCAATCAAACCTTTGGTGCTCGTCCCTCGCAAAATATTCATAATGATTGTTTCAGCATGGTCATTTTGATTGTGCGCAATCGCAATTTTATTCGCTCCTACTTTTTCCTGAATTTCATCGAAAAACGCATAACGCACTTTCCTGCCGGTTTCCTCCAAGCCTCGCTTTTCACTTTTAGCAATTTCCTTTACATTAACCTGCTTCACAAAACATGGCACCTTAATTTGCTCACAAAAATGCTTCACAAATTCCTCATCTATCTTTGCATTTTCGCGCAAACCATGATTTACGTGCGCCACAAAAATTTCAAACTGCAACCACCCATTTTTCCTCATTTTGTGCAAAATATCCAATAGGCAAATCGAATCTGGTCCGCCAGACACACCAAGCACAACTTTATCGCCATTTTCAATTAAACCATAATTTGTTACAAATTCATAAATTTTTTGCTCTAACATGATTTTACCCTTTTTTAATAATTGTCATACGCCTGATTCGACAAATTTCCAAATTTCGTATAACTTGGCATCCACAAAAGTTTTCGTGTACCTGTTGAACCGCCTCTATGCTTTGCAAGAATGACTTCTGCCTTGTTTTTATCGCTACTATCTTCATTATAATAATCATCTCGGTACAAAAACATGACAATATCGGCATCCTGCTCAATCGCACCAGACTCTCTCAAGTCAGAAAGCATCGGCCTTTTATCTTCCCTAGATTCCACACTACGCGACAACTGCGACAACGCAATCACCGGAACATTCAGCTCTTTCGCCAAAATTTTCAGCGAACGGCTAATCTCCGAAATTTCCTGCTCACGCGTTCCATTCTTTTTATTGCTACCACGAATTAATTGCAAATAATCAATCACAATCATTCCAATTTTTTTATCCATCGCCAATTTTCTGCATTTTGCACGAATTTCCATGACCGTAATGCCAGGCGTATCGTCAATATAAATCGGTGCATCTGATAAAATTCCTGAGGCTGTAGCCAATTTCCCCCAATCGCTATCTTCAATTTGACCTGTTCGAATTTTGTTGCTATCCACCATAGCTTCACTGCACAAAATTCTGTTACCAATTTGCTCTTTTGACATTTCCAAATTAAAAATTACGACAGGAATGTTATTTTTGACCGCCGCATTTGTCGCAATATTAATCGCAAATGCCGATTTTCCCATGGCAGGACGCGCCGCCAATATAATCAACTCCGAGCCATGCAAACCAGATGTCATATTATCCAAATCAATAAATCCCGTCGGCACACCTGTTATGCTCCCTTTTTGATTGTACAAACGCTCCAACTCCGCAAACGACTCGACAAGCACATCTTTAATGGACGCATAGCCTCTTGTATTCTTATTTTGCGCCAAATCAAAAATTTTCTTTTCCGCCACATCCAAGATATCGTCGACTTCCTCTGTTTCATCGTAGCCCAATGCCAACAAATCGTTCGCTGACTGAATTAAATTGCGAAGCATATATTTTTCTTCCACAATTTTCACATAACGCTCTACATTCGCCGTCGTCGGAACTTTGTCCGGTAAGGAAGCCAAATATTCCATTCCACCAACGCGCTCAAAATTTCCTGCTTCCACCAACTCATTTTTAACAGTAATAATATCGATCGGTTCGCTTTTCGCATACAAACTCAAAATCGCCGCATAAATTGCTTTGTTATCCTCGCGATAAAAAGCGTCCTCTTTCAGCGCCTCAACACTGCTTAAAACAGCGTCTTTGTCAGTCAACATCGAACCAAGAATTGCTTGCTCAGCTTCTATATCATGTGGTGGTATTCTTCCAACATCCATTTTCTTCTCCTTTTATAAAGTCGTCACCATAACAGTCAATTTTGCGACAACTCCTTCATTTAACTTAATGTCAACCTTTTGCGTACCAGCCACTTTAATGCTATCTGGCAACATAATTTTCTTTTTATCTACTGCAATGTCATAATCTTTTTTCAAAGTTTCAGCAATCTCTTTAGCCGTAATCGCACCGAATAAGCGTCCATTTTCGCCCGCTTTGACTTGAAATTTTAACGTGATATTTTTCATTTTTTCTGCCAAAGCCTCTGACGCTTTGCGGTCTTCTCCTCTTCTAAAACTCTCTGAATCTTGTTTTGCCTTCAAATTATTCATATTTCCACTATCCGCTGGCACAGCTAAATTTCTTGGAAACAGATAATTTTTTGCATAGCCATCAGCCGCATTAATCACCTGGTCTTTCTTTCCAACACCTTTTATATCTTGTTTCAAAATGACTTTCATATTGTCACTCCCCTCGTTTTTCTTCGTATTATATAATAAAAAGTTTGACTTTTCAAGGGAAAATGTAAAATTTATGATACCAGTTTAATACAAATGAAAAATAGGGGAAATTCTAAAATTCCCCCCTAAACCTTAATTATATCATATTTTCAATCATTTGTCAACTTGACAAGCAATTCAAAATGTGCTCTCACTTTATTTATAGGCACAAACAAGATATCTGCTCACCGCATTATGGTTTCCGCTCGTTGAACCTGATGCAGATGCTGAATGTGAACTTTTACAATAAGCACAGGTTCCAGAATTAGCCGATGGCTTGTACACATGCGATGCTCCGCACGTATTACATCTATATGTCGTAATTGTTCTCGTATACGATTTCGAACCCGCCGTCTTTCCACAATTTATAGAATATGAACTAATCTTCGTATGTGTTCCTGCTGCACTTCCAATAGTTCCACAACCACTACACTTATACGTACCTTGAACTATTTTGGAAGGATTCGTACACGATGAAGTATGGGTCATCTTTGAAAGATAGCCGCCACCGACAGCTCCACACGAATTACATTGGAAAGATGAGCCTCCACCGCCACCCACAGCATGCAGTTCCACTACCATTCATAGGTGGATTTACCCTATAGCACTTTAAACAAACCGAGACTGATTTCGAAGCTCTAGTACACGCTGTATGACGTTCACCAACTTCATCTATCGAAGATACCTGTCCACAATAATTACACATATTTCCTGTATAATTAAATGTACCACATGTGGTAGTATTCGCCTTTCCATAACATCCCCCACCAGAAGACGAACTTCCTGTATGTGAATGGTTACATGTTGCATAGCTTTCCGAACTTGTACTCGACGTAAAACTTCCTCTACAAGCTGTTGAATAACAACTATCCACATGGTTATGCCAAATCGCATACAAATTCACATTTCCTGTTAATGTAATTGTCTTCGTTCCACCTGAGGTATACGTTGGACTTGTCGCACCACTGTTTGTCGACCAACCTAAAAATACTGCATTTGACTTTGTTGGCACTGGTGAAAAGCCTACATTTACTGTTGCATTATAATTTCCTGATTGCTGATTTGGTACACTTCCTGTTCCTCCATTTGCATTGTAAGTCACTGTATACTGATTGATGTTCCAAACTGCCCATAATTCCACTGTAGCACCATTTGTACTACTTAAGTTTGTAACACTTTGGCTGTTGTCATAA
>CANSTR010000052.1 GCA_947649935.1 uncultured Clostridia bacterium | reverse complement strand
TGAAATTAATGAATAATAACGAAGAAAAGTTACCAAAAGTCAACATCAACTGGTACCCAGGCCACATGGCAAAAACCAAAAAACAAATTTTAGAAGACTTAAAATTAATTGATATCGTAATAGAACTGCTAGATGCAAGAATTCCACTGTCTAGCCGAAACCCAGATATCCAAGAAATCACAAAAGGGAAAAAGAAAATCATTCTTTTAAATAAATGTGATTTGGCGGATGAAAAAGTGAGTCAAGCTTGGGTGAAATATTTCGAAAAAGAAGCTAAAACGATTTTGACAGATGCGAATTCTGGCAAAGGAATGGACAAAATTTTGAAAGTCATCGATACCATGATGCAAGACGAAATCGAGCGCCAAAAACAACGTGGCAGAATGAATAAAACCATTCGCGTTATGATTTTGGGAATTCCCAATGTTGGCAAATCGTCTTTGATTAATCGCATCGCCAAAAAAAATTCCATGGAAGTTGGAAACAAGCCAGGCGTCACGCGAAAAAAGCAGTGGGTTCGCATTGGCAAAAATCAGGAATTGTTGGACACGCCAGGTGTATTGTGGCCGAAGTTCGAAAGCGAAGAAGTGGCGCTCAATTTGGCGTTTACGGGAACCATAAAAGATGACATTTTAGAACGCGTCGAAATTGCGTATGAATTATTAAAAAAATTGGATACAAAATATCGAAAAAATATTCTGGAACGCTATAAAATAAGCCCTGAGCAATGGCAAAATGTCGAAAAAAACGAAAATAAATTCTATGCACTGATGCAATTAATCGGGCAAAAACGCGGTGCCATTGTACAAGGTGGCATGGTAGATGACGAAAAAGTTGCCAGAATCATTTTAGAAGATTTTAGAAATTGCAAATTTCGGAAAAATAAGTTTGGAGGAGCCTTAAAGTGGATTTTATTGAAAGAAAAAAAGCAGAAGAAGAGGTAAAAATGTTGTCCCCACTTGTGTGGGCGTATGTGGGAGATAGCGTATACGAGATGTTCATTCGCGTGCATTTGGTAAATCATTCGAATGCCAAACCACATAAGTTACATATGGAATCAATTCAATACGTGAAGGCAAAAGCACAGGCGGATACTTTGGAAAAGTTGCAAGACCACTTAACAGAGGCGGAAAAAGACATTGTAAGACGCGGCAGAAACGTGCAAAATCACCATATTGCCAAAAACGCAAATGTAGCAGATTACGCTATGAGCACCGCATTTGAGGCCTTGATTGGTTATTTATATTTGACCAATCAAGATGAGAGATTAAAAGAGATTTTAGATTTATGCATTATTGTAAAAGAATAAAATTTAGAGAATATCCTTTATTTTTATGTCGTAGGGGCGACTATCAGTCGTCCGCGATAGGATAAAACGAAATAAATTTCCAAAAACCTCTTGCTTTTTTTGCAAAAGAATGGTAAAATAAAAATGTCGAAAGAGAGAACGAAAAACAGATTAAAAAAAAACTCATTTTTAATCTGTTTTTTAATTTTTGTTAAATTGGGAGGAATGTATGGGAACAAAATATATTTTTATAACAGGTGGCGTGGTATCAGGTTTAGGGAAAGGAATTACAGCGTCTTCGCTAGGTAGACTTTTGAAAAATCGAGGTTACAAGGTGATTAATCAAAAGTTAGACCCTTATATTAACGTGGACCCGGGAACGATGAGTCCGTACGAGCATGGCGAAGTTTTCGTCACAGATGACGGCGCCGAAACGGATTTGGATTTGGGGCATTATGAGCGTTTCACAGATGTTAATTTAACGAAAAATTGTAGCATTACTTCTGGAAAAATTTATCAAAATGTGCTCAACAAAGAAAGAAGAGGCGATTATTTAGGCAAAACCGTGCAGGTAATTCCACATATCACCAATGAAATTAAAGAAAACATTTACAGTTTTGAAAGTGAAGATGTGGATATTGTGATTACCGAGTTAGGTGGCACAGTTGGCGACATTGAAGGGCTTGCTTTGATTGAGGCAATTCGTCAAGTTGGACTAGAAGTTGACCCACAAGATGTGGTGTATATTCATGTCACATTGCTTCCTTATATTTCGGGTTCGAATGAGCTAAAATCAAAGCCGACGCAGCATTCCGTCAAAGATTTGCAGTCGTTTGGAATTAAGCCAGATATTTTGGTGTGCAGAAGTGAGATTGAAATTCCAGATGATATTCGCAAGAAAATTGCGCTATTTTGCAATGTGCGCCCAGAAAATGTGATTCCGAATTTGACGGCAAACAATTTGTATGAAGTTCCGCTACTTTTGGAGGAGCAAGGTTTGGCGAAGGCAGTGTGCAAAAAATTGAATTTGGACAAGCAGGAGCCACAAAATGAAGAATGGGAAAAAATGATTGCCAATATCGAAAATTTAAGTGGAACAGTCAAAGTTGCCTTGGTTGGGAAATATATGCAGTTGCAAGATTCGTATTTGTCGGTGGCAGAGAGTTTGCGCCATGGTGGCTATGCCAATGGTGTTAATGTAGAAGTTGGTTTTATTGATTCGGAAACGATTACGCCAGAAACCGTGGAGGATATTTTAGGAAAATATGACGGAATTCTTGTGCCAGGCGGTTTTGGTAGCAGAGGCATTCAAGGGAAAATTACGGCGATTGAATATGCCAGAGAAAATAAAATTCCGTTTTTGGGAATTTGTTTGGGCATGCAAATGGCAGTTGTGGAGTTTGCGCGCCATGTTTTGGGCATAGAAGACGCGGATTCTGCGGAATTTAACATTAATACGAAAAATCCTGTTATACATATTATGGAAACGCAAAAAGGTGTGACGAGCAAAGGTGGCACGATGCGTTTGGGAGCGTATCCATGTGTGATTAAAAAAGGCACATTGGCTGCTGAAATTTATGGACAAGAAATGATTTCTGAACGTCATAGACATCGTTTTGAATATAACAACGACTTTAAGGAAAGACTAGAAGAAGCAGGTTTGATTTGCTCGGGAACTTCGCCAGATGGCAATTTGGTGGAAATTGTGGAAAACATAAATCATCCCTTTTTTGTGGCAGCACAATTTCATCCAGAGTTTAAGTCGCGCCCAGATAGACCAGCACCGTTGTTCAAAGCATTGGTGAAAGCCTGTGTCAATCAAAAAACGTAGGGTCATGGGGCACCGTGACCTAGAAATCGTAACAAAGAAAGGAAAACCAAAATGCATTTTTCAAATAAGCTGGAAGATGAGGAATATATTACGTTAGAGGCAGTCAAATTAGATAATAATATTTTGATGGAAAAGCAAAATTTGGATGAAAATCAGCATTATGTTGTGAAATTGAAGGAAAACCAATCTGCCATTCTTTTTGAAAAAGGGCAAGTGTATGATGTGGTGAAAGAAGAAGGAATTTATACCATAAATTTGGCACCGAATAGCAGTTTTCCAGGGGATTTGATAGAGTATCAGCAAAAAGAAAATCAGGACCGTTTGTGTGTGATATTTTTTAATATGAAACCTATTACCAAAAATAAGTTTTATATTCCCAAAAAGCACAGGAAATCTTTTTATGGAGAAGGCGAATTTGAATTTCAAATTGTCAATCCGCTCAAACTTTTTAATAAAGTAGTGGAAATTAGGAAGAATTATTCCAGAGAAGAATTGCTAGAGCAAATTCGAGAAAGATTGACGAAAAATGTGATAACTGTCATAAAACAGCAGAAAAATGAATATGGTATCAAGGAAGAAACCATGAATGCAAGTGTTGATGTTTTTAAGGAATATGGCATCAAAATTAATTTAACAGATGTAAAAAAGATACAATTTTACAAAAAAATGTGAAAAAAGTATTGACATTTTTGCAAAATGGGTATACAGTATTAGCAGTCGAATACATCGACTGCTAAATTTGATTTTATAGGAGGGATAAATTATGATAAAACCATTAGAAGACAGAGTTTTATTGAAAATGAAAGATGCGGAAGAAACCACAAAAAGTGGAATTATCTTGTCATCTGGTTCGCAAGAAAAACCACAAATTGCAGAAGTCATTGAAGTAGGACCAGGCAGAACAGAAGATGGCAAAAAAATAGAGATGCATATCAAAAAAGGAGATAAAGTCATTACAAGCAAATATTCAGGAACAGAAATCAAATACGAAGGCGAGGATTATATTATTGTGAAAGAATCAGACGTCCTTGCAATCGTTGAATAAACCACTTGCTGTGGGCTTTAAGGACGCTGTCCTTAAAAATCCTGCGAAGGGCGTCGCCCTTTCGAAACCCACTCTTCGGTCAGAGGGACAATGGTTTGCCAAATTGGATTATAAAATCTGATTTGTGGTCGCGCGTTAATCACGCGAGAAAATTTTGTTGTAAAATTAGGAGGTAAATAAAAAATGGCAAAAGAAATTATTTATGGTGAAGATGCCAGAAAAAAATTGTTAGATGGTGTCAACAAATTAGCTGACACAGTGAAAGTAACTTTAGGTCCAAAAGGAAGAAATGTAGTTTTAGATAAAAGTTTTGGTGCACCTTTGATTACAAATGATGGTGTGACAATTGCAAAAGAAATCGAGTTGGAAGATGCTTTCGAAAACATGGGCGCAAGTTTGGTCAAAGAAGTTTCAACTAAAACAAACGACATCGCAGGTGACGGAACAACGACTGCCACTGTTTTAGCACAAATCATGTTAAAAGAAGGCATCAAAAATGTAGCGGCAGGTGGTGATGTTTTAGCGATCAAAAGAGGCATGGATAAAGCAACGGAAACAGCGGTAAATGCGTTAAAAGAAATTAGTTCTCCAATCAATGGAAAAGAAGATATTGCAAGAGTTGCCAGCATTTCAGCGAACGATAATGAAATTGGAAATTTGATTGCAGATGCCATGGAAAAAGTTTCAAAAGATGGTGTTATCACCATTGAAGAATCTAAAACTTCTTCAACAGAAGTCAATGTCGTAGAAGGCATGCAATTTGACAAAGGTTATGTTTCTCCATACATGGTAACTGACACGGAAAAAATGGAAGCAGTCATGGATAATCCATATATCTTGATTACGGATAAGAAAATTTCAAATATTCAAGAAATTTTGCCATTGTTAGAAGAATTGACACAGGCTGGCGGAAAGCTTGTGATTATTGCAGATGATGTGGAATCAGAAGCATTGTCAACTTTAATTTTGAACAAATTAAGAGGCGTGTTGAATGTGGTAGCTGTAAAGGCTCCTGGATTTGGTGACAAGAGAAAAGATATGTTGCAAGATTTAGCGATTTTAACAGGTGGAGAAGTGATTACATCGGATTTAGGTTTGGAATTGAAAGATACGACTTTAGCGCAACTTGGAAAAGCAAAACAAGTCAAAATTAGCAAAGAAAATACGATTATCGTTGACGGAATGGGCGACAAAACGCAGATTTCCGAAAGAGTTCGTTTGTTGAAAGCGCAATTGGAAGAGGAAAAAAGCGAATACGAAAAAGAAAAATTGCAAGAACGTTTGGCAAAAATCGCTGGTGGTGTTGCCGTGATTGAAGTTGGTGCGGCCACAGAAATCGAAATGAAGGAAAAGAAACTTCGTATCGAAGATGCTTTGTCAGCAACAAAAGCTGCTGTGGAAGAAGGAATTTTGCCAGGTGGTGGAACAGCCTATGTGAACGTCATTCCAAAAGTTGAGAAGTTGTTGAATGATGTGAAATCAGATGGCGAAAAAATTGGTGTCAAAATTATTTTGAAAGCTTTGGAAGAACCGGTCAAACAAATTGCAACAAATGCAGGATTAGAAGGCGCTGTGATTTTGGAAAAAGTAAAATCGAGCGATGCAGGAGTTGGATTTGATGCTAGCAAAGAAGAATATGTTGACATGAAAAAAGCTGGCGTTGTTGACCCAACGAAAGTGACGCGTTCTGCTTTGCAAAATGCTGAAAGTGTTGCTTCGATGATTTTGACAACAGAAAGCATTATGACAGAAAAGAAAGAAAAAGATTGTCACTGCGGTGGTGGCGCAGGACCTGCAATGCCAGATATGGGTGGAATGTATTAATAGAAAATCAAAATCGCCAATGGATAGTTCCATCGGCGATTTCTTGAATAAAGAGAGAATTATCTTTCTTTATTCTTTTTTTTCTTCAGACTCCCCAGGTAATAGCCCAATCATGGCTGAAAAGGGTGTAAGGATTAGGAACATATAGGATAAAAATGTTCCTATCTCACTTTCAAAAAGAGATAATCCTAATCTTAATAGTATCATCTCAATAAAGAAAGCGGTTATTACTTGCCAAGGTTTTGAGAGGCAAGCGATGCAGGGCGAAAAAGTAATAACAAACAAATAAAAAATAAAACAAACCATAATGTGGTCCCTCCTTAAATTATCTTGGAGGGTATATTGCCCTCCAAGATTTAAAAACCTTTTCAGGCGACTATAAGTATTATTAGTTATATTATATATTATTTTACATAAAATGTCAATAGCTTTGGAAAAAAAGTTTATTTTGAAAAATTTTGTCCATTCAAAAAATAATAGCAACAAAAAATCAATATATAATTTATGCA
>CANSTR010000051.1 GCA_947649935.1 uncultured Clostridia bacterium | reverse complement strand
TTATGTGTCTATTTTTTTATGTTATTTTTGTTGCTTTATTTTTTTGAACCGAGGAATTAAATAAAAAAAGACATTATTTTCGTAAAATTTTTTTCTAGAAATCACTTGACTTTTGCCAAATTTTGTATTAAAATAATAAAGCAATTTATGATATGGACTTTATTTTAAGCTTCTCCCCGGTAGCTTATGATAAATTTACCATTAAAAATATCATAAATCATGAGATTTATAGCATTTTTTGTCTTAGCAACTTAAAATTCTATAAAAAATAAAAATTTGAAATGGAGGGTATTGATTACCATGAATAACACTACTTATAGTCCAAAAAAAGGCGAAATTGAAAAAAAATGGTATGTAATTGATGCAGCAAATCGTCCTCTTGGTAGAACAGCTGCTGAAGCTGCAAAATTACTACGTGGAAAACATAAACCAACTTTCACACCAAATGCTGATTGTGGTGATTATGTTATTATTATAAATTGTAAAGATGCTACTTTTACAGGTCGCAAATTAGACCAAAAAATTTACAGACATCATTCTGGCTACATTGGTGGAATGAAAGAAACAACGGCAAGAGTTATGATGGATACAAAACCTGAAAGAGCTATGTTTATGGCTGTAAAAGGAATGTTACCTCATACAAAGTTAGGTAGAAAACAAGCTACTCATGTGAGAGTATATGCAGGTTCAGAACATGAAAATATAGCTCAAAAACCAGAAGTTTGGGAGGTAAAGTAAGATGGCAAAAAAAGAAAATAATGTATTTTTAGGAACAGGTCGTAGAAAAAGGTCAATTGCTCGCGTAAGACTTATGCAAGGAACCGGAAAAATTACAGTCAATGGAAAAGATTTAGGAGAATATTTTGGAACAGAAATCTTGAAAGTTATCGTAAATCAACCTTTCGCAATTACAAATACAGTTGGGAAATATGATGTCGTTTGTACAGTAGCTGGTGGTGGATTTACTGGTCAAGCAGGTGCTGTAAGACACGGAATTTCAAGAGCATTAGTTCAAGCAAACGATGAATATAGACACAATTTAAAACACAATGGTTTCTTAACAAGAGATCCTCGTATGAAGGAAAGAAAGAAATATGGATTGAAGAAAGCTAGAAAGGCTCCTCAATTCTCTAAGAGATAATTTCAAATTCTACAAAAAAATCGGTAATTTATTTTACCGATTTTTTATTTTAAATCCCACTTTCTTTCATGATTTCAATCACTTCCGGTATCGTCTGCAAATTGCTTTTTCGCCCCATGTGCCCTATATTCGGAATCATTTTTCCAATTCCAGCCACATTTTCTACATGTTTTTTCAAAAACTCAAAAGGCACAATGTGGTCATTATCACTATAAACGCAATATCTCTCTTTTACGTTCTGTTTAAAATGCTCCAATTCTTCTTGCGAAGGTGCTATACTTTTTACAGCTTCATACAAATCTTCTCTTCCCTCTACTTTATAGATGTCACTAAAACCCGCAAGTCCTATATAAAGTTTGATATCCAATTTATTTTCCTTCAAATACTTTATCAAAAATGGATTCCCACCAGAATGCGCCACTACAATTAATTCCCCTTGCAATTCATTCTTCAAAGGCTCCAATTCTTTTTTCCAAATCGGATACCTCACGCCCTCTCGTGGCGGAAAACTTGGCATAATAACGGTATATCCCATTTTTTCAAGTTTCTGTTTTAACCAATGAAATATTTGTGGTATTCCATTATAACCATGTAATAATAAAACCTTTTTCATATTTACTCCTCTTCTAAGGTTACAAACCATTTTTACCATCCTTTCGCAAATTCAAATATCTCATCACCGATTTTTCCATTTCTATAATCTTCAAAAGCACCATCTAAAATATCGATTGCTTTATCCATTTGTTCGTATGTAATAACAAGCGGTGGTTGAATTCTTAACGAATTTTGCCCAACTGATATTAGCAATAATCCATTTTCGATGGAACGATAGGAAATTTTTACAGCAGCATCGGAATTCTTTTTCATTGTCTGTCTATCTGTTACAAGGTCTACACCAATCGATAAGCCCAAACCACGAACTTCTCCAATGATTTCATATTTATTCATTAATTGGCGTAATTTGTTTTTCAAATATTCTCCTTTTTCTACCACCTTTTGATTCATATTTTCACGTTCTAATATTTCAATCATTTTTAAAGAAGCTCTGCATACAGTTGAATTACCAGACATAGTAAATACATGTGCAGGCGCATCCAATGCATCCATAATTTCTTTTGAGCCAATAACTGCGCCTAAAGGCAAGCCACCACCTATCGATTTTCCACAAACAATCAAATCTGGTTCAATGTCAAAATGTTCATACGAAAACCATTTTCCTGTTCTACAAAATCCTTGTTGAATTTCATCCACAACAAACAAAATTCCATGCTCTTTACATATTTTGTACAATTCTTGCACATATCTTTTTGGAGGTACCACAAGTCCCATATCTCCTGCAATCGGTTCCATAAATATGGCAGCAACTTCCTCAGACGGTAAATAATGCTCAAATGCATAACGTAATTCATCCAAATACGCTTCTATTGCCTTGTCCTCATCTTTTCCATATTTACTACGCAACATATCTGGATAATTAATGTGATATATATCTGGCAATAACGGTCCGATTTTTCTTCTCATGTTTAAGCTAATCGCAGATATAGAAAGAGAACCATAGGTACTTCCATGATAAGCTTCCGCAAAAGATATGATTTTACTTCTTCCCGTATAAGCACGAGCCAATTTAATGGCATTATCAATCGCTTCTGAACCTGTTGTACTATAGGATACTTGCATATTGTGTCTACCAGTTAAAGTTACTAACTTCTCTGCCAAATCCATTGCTTCTTTCATTTGAAAATAAACACAAGCATATTGCGTAATATTCTGCATTTGCTCATAGACCGCATCAGCAACTTCCTTATTTCCATGACCTAAATTGGCAGATGACGCACTTGCTAAAAAGTCAATATATTCTTTACCTTGATAGTCATACAATAAGGCACCATCTCCCTTTTCAAAAGCAACTGGATAATATGGTATTCTCTGATGTTTTGCAACATAACCTTTTTCGTCATAATTATTATTTCCCATAAAAATGTATTCCTCCATTTTTTTTAATTTAGTTCATCTCCACAGCTCCAACCAATTCATTGATGTCCTCTACTTTATTTTCTTTCATATATTCCTCAATTTGTCCTACAACATTGACACTTGTTTCTGGGTCAATAAAATTGCCACAACCAATGGATACACATTTTGCACCTGCGAGCATATATTCAATCGCATCTTCGCCAGTTACAATGCCACCTAGCCCCATCACTGGAATCTTGATTTTCTGCGCAATTTGATAAACCATTCTCACGCCAATTGGCTTAATGGCTGGGCCAGACAATCCTCCCGTGTTATTCGCCAAAATTGGTCTGCGTTTTTTCACATCAATTTTCATAGCTAATAATGTATTAATCGCTGAAACAGCGTCTGCGCCTGCATCTTCCGCACCTTTGGCAGGAAGCGTAATATCCGTCACATTTGGCGTCAATTTTACGATTAATGGCTTGTCCAAAACTTTTCGCACCGCGCTTGTTGCTTCTTTTACACCTTCATACGTTGTACCAAAAGCCATACAACCTGCATGCACATTAGGACACGACAAATTCAATTCAACCGCATCAATGTCTAATTTGTTGGCAAATCGGCAAACTTCCACATATTCCTCCAAAGTGCTAGCGCCTACATTCAAAATAATTGGCGTATTAAATTGTTTCAACCAAGGCAAATCTTCTTCTGCAAAATGCTCAATTCCAGGGTTCTCCAATCCAATCGCATTCATCATTCCACTTGCAGTTTCACACACACGTGGCGCAGGATTTCCCGCACGTGGCTTTAGAAAAGTCCCTTTTGTAATAATAGCTCCCAACTTGCTTAAATCAATATATTCAGACATCTCACGTCCATAGCCAAACGTTCCGTGAGGCAACTGTCACAGGATTTTTCATTTTAATTCCTGCAAAATCAATTTCTGTTTTCATATTTTATTTCCTTTCTATGGGCGAACAGAGTCGTCCGCGCCTTACATTTTATTAAAATTCTACATCATTAATATCAAACACTGGTCCATCTTTGCATACATGCTTATAGCCTTCTGCCTTTTTATCTTTTACAGCGCACCCTAAACAAATTCCAATTCCGCATCCCATTCTTTCTTCCAAAGAAACCTGCGCGGAAATTCCATTTTCCATGGCAAAATCTCGCACTGCTTTCAGCATGGGAAGTGGTCCACAAGCATAAATGCAATCTGGCTTTTGATTGTTGCAATCTTCTTTCAAAAAATTGATAGCAAAGCCGTTTTCGCCATAACTTCCATCATCTGTTGTAAGCACAACTTTATTGGAAACTTTTTTGAAATCGTCTTCCAACACAACAAAATCCTTGCTTCGAAACCCTAGATAAGTTGTAACATTAGCATTTTTGCTGGCTTGTCTTGCCAATTCATACAAAGGAAAAACGCCAATTCCACCACCAATAATAGCAATATTTTTGTAATTTTCAAAGCGAAAATCTCCTTTTCCCAAAGGTCCCAAAATGCTAATTTTGTCACCAACCTGCTTTTGCGCCAAAATTTCAGTTCCTTTTCCTTTCACTTGAAAAATAAATTCCAATTCATTTTTCACTTTGTCAATCTTATGTATACTAATCGGTCTTCTCAAAAATGGTTCGATATCATCCTTCACCCTAATTTCCAAAAATTGCCCTGGCAAGGCTACTTTCGCCATTTCTTCTGATAAAATCGCAAATTTAAAAATATCATTTTTCAATTGCTCTTTTGCAACAATTTCCACACTCCTACTAAAAGACATAGTTTCCTCCTTCATCTTATTTTATCTATTATATTACATTTATGTAGAATAATCAAGAAAAAAATAAAAATTCAACAAAAATAAGAGATATTTTTATATGAAATATCCCCTAAATTTTATTATATCATATTTTTATCCTTATGTCAACTTGACAAAATATTAAAAATATGCTCTCACTTGATTTTACTGCACATTGCAGGACACGGTTCCCCGTGTCCCTACGCTTTTGCAAAAAATAATCTCTGTTAGCGAGCAACTGATAGTCACCCTTACATTAAAAATTCACCGACCTCACCGAAGCATTCACGAGTCCGCCACAAGTTAAACTATATATATTTCTATGAGATATCGTTTCATCATCTGCTCCCCTAATATCCGATGAATGAATTCTATTCCCCCATGCAATTGGTCCAATATACAAGCAACTCGAATAAAAATTATATGTTTTATCTAATACAGTAATTGTAGGTGTTCCTATACTCCAGCCAGAACTATGAGTTAAACAAGCCCATGCAGCATACCTATTATATGCGTCCGCTAATGCACCACATTTTGCACAAATCATTCGACACGTCCCTCCTGTAACATTTTTATTATTGTATTCTGCTCGATAACTAATATTTGTTGAATTACAAATAAGACAATATTTAGTGTCACTAGTGGTTCGATAATGCCACATATTAACTTTAGTACCCATACCAGCAACCACATAATAGTATGTATCATTCGTACAAGTCGTATAGTTTTTATAACAATCTCCACTAGAAGTTGGACTTCCATAATGGCTCGGATGGCTCGTTTGCACCAGAACATAATTCGTGCTTTTTACTCGATGTTGTTCATTCGCCTTCCATATCGCAGTTGCCCAAACTTTATATTTCACACCTTGATTGCCTTCTTTTTTACCACTTACCGCTGTATTACTCGTCGGCATTCCCGAATTCACTGTCGCTGTCGAAACCGTCTGATTACTCGAATTTACCTCCTCAATCACATATGCCACTTTATAGCCACTCAAACTACCAATCGTCGCACTGCAATACTGCGTCCAATTTGTTTTTCCAATACTATTCACATTCACATTAAACGCCATTGGCGCATACTGCAACGTCACTGTCTTGACTTCACTGAAAAATTTCTCTTTGTATGGACTAATCACCACTGCCCAAACGTAGAACGTTTTTCCTGGCTGTCTGCCTGTAATCGTGGTATTTCGCGTTGTGTGAACCATAGCACCTTTGGTGCCTTTTGGCTTGGCTGACCATTTGTACTTTATGGTGCAATCTGACAAATTATTCACACTTGATGTCAAACGATGCGTCCAGCCATTTTCTTTGACATCACTAATCGTCAGCGTTAGCTCCATTTTCTCCCAATGAGCATAAACATTTTGCCCACTTTTTTGCATCAAACTTTTTCCTGGCTCAACTTTATTGCCACCTGTTGCCGCGTCATACCAGCCTAAGAATCTATATCCATCACGCTTTGGACGTCCAACTCTTGGATATCTCTTGCCTTCTACTTTATTATAAAATTGCTTTTTCGTGACATTTTTTGCTGCTTTTCCGAAATAGCCACCATTCGCATCATACGTGATTTTCAAGGCAATCTCCCAATCTGCATACAACGTTGGATTTTGTATATTCTCAACCAAACTATCTTGCCAAACATCTTTGGGACCTACTAAATTTCCTTCACCATTTGGCTTTGAATACCAGCCCAAAAACTTCGTTTTTCTTTTATATGGCTTGCCATTTAGCTTTGTTTCCATAATCAAGATTCGTGCTCCTCGATAGCCATTTCCCTTGGTCCACGTATGGTAATAGCGATTTTTGGCTGTTGGCAATTTCCAGCCTTTTCCTTGCTTTCCAAGTGGATACCCATTTTCCACCGTCATTCCAGCGTATTGTTCTCTGCTCAATCTCCAAACTTGTCCTGGCTCCCACTGTTTATACAAGTTCATAGCAGCTGTCCTCGTGGTTCCTGTTCGATAAATCTCACCACCTTGCAATTCTAACCTAACAAATTTTCCTTCTATCCAATGCGCATATAATTTCATCGAACCAGTCACTGTATCACTTGCCAAAA
>CANSTR010000050.1 GCA_947649935.1 uncultured Clostridia bacterium | reverse complement strand
TTTTTCCCGTTAATATTTTGTAATTTTTGGGACATTTTCAAAAGTTATTGACATAGATTTTTAAATTTTTTTCTATTTTTATAGGTACGTTTTTTACTTTAATTATCGCTCTCGTTAAGTTTGAATATTTTCAACAATTCTTCTAAATGCTTTTCTCCCATTTCAATCATACCTTTTAAAAATGTGGTCTGTTCATAAGTATATCTTTTAATTCTTAATGCCATTTTTGAAATAGTATATCTTAATCTCATTAATTGAAACATTTCATCAAAATTATCATATTTTGGTATTTCGTTAAAATATCCTTTTAAGAATGATTGGATTCTTTCAGGCTCGAAGAATGTTGACCAACAAGCTATTTCTTGAATAGGATTTCCCGCAACACATTCATCCCAGTCTATAACACCAGTTATCATATTTCCATTTGTTAGTAAATTCCAATCAGCAAAATCATTATGAAGCAGTACCGATGCCTCTGAATTAAGTAATTCATTATCATCAAACAATTTTTTCATTTTATTCGCAACTTCTTTTGATAAAATATGATACTTTACCAATCTTACAAGATTCTCTTCTAATCCAGCATTTATAGAATCTTTTAGAGATTTATGGATTCCTATAAGTGTTCCATATTTAGCTTGTTCATTATCAAAAGGACCAAATCCGTCAACTTCTATCTTATGTAATCTTGCCATCATTTTACCCATTTCAAAAACAAGTTGTTCTTCCTTATCAAGATGCTCTCTCAAATAGAATTGTACAATATCTCCCTCTAACTTTTCTATCACTTGATAAGCAATATCATTCTCATTTTCTAATTCATGAATACAATATGTTTTATAAGCAGGTGTCCCTTTTTCTAAGGCTATCCTTGCAGCTAAACTTTCTGCATAAAAATAGCCATTTCTAATACCTTTGGGATGACACCTTATAATAACTTCTTTGCCATTGTCTAGAACGCCAATTCTTATTGAATTAACATTTCCTAAACTTGTTTGAGCATTTTCATCAAATGGTTTAATATCTGCTAATTTATCTTCTTTTAATTCTGAATTAATCTTCTCTAATAATTCTTCATTCTCAATAGCAGAATGTCTATCCTTCCATATAACAGCAGTTTCTTCTGCACTTACTTTTCTATCCGTTTGCCAATAAAAGCAATCTGCTCTATCACTTATTCTTTGATTGATTTCATTTAAATTCACTTTTACCTCCAAATAATTTCTTAAAATAACTACACTATTTTTTCAATTTACACTTGACAATATCATTAAACTCTGCTATAATCTATTTAATTTCTTGTACAATTCGTACGAAATTTTCAAAACAAAAATTTATCAATAAGGAGTTTTTATGAAAAAAAATATATTTTTAAGTATTGTACTATTTTTATTCCTATTTTTTATCACCTGCATTACCACGCTTGTAGTATATTCGGATTCCTCTTTTACAACCTCTTCAACCGATTACTATTTTTCAAGCGACCAATTTACCTGGCCTTTGCCCAACTATACCAGCATCTCTTCCTCTTTTGGATTGCGCATATCTCCCACAACTGGCGCATCTACATATCACTCTGGAGTTGATATTCCCGCGCCCGAAGAAACCTCTATCTATTCCGCTTGTTCTGGCAAAGTAATTTATTTAGACTATGAACGGAGCAAATGGTTACACTTTAAAAATTGAACATGAAAATATTCTTTTCTCTTACTCTCACATTTCGCCCAATTTCGTTGTGGAACTCGGCGATTACATCAACAAAGGTGAAGTAATCGCTCATGTTGGTCCACGCTATTTGGACGAAGACCAAAAAAATCCTTATAAAGACCCAATTGGACACCCTACAAATGGTTCTACAACAGGCACCCATTTGCATTTAGGTATAAAAATCGATGGCAAAGCCATCGATCCGATTCCACTATTTCATGAATAAATTTCATCACATATCATCTTCAAAATTTCCCCAGTCAAGTTCTATCATATTTTTGCAATCTGGACATTTGATTTCCTTTTTTGTACTATCGAACTCGATAAAAAAGTTCGCATTACAGTAAGGGCACTTGATTGGCTCCAAATCTGTGTCGTCATCCAGTTCCTCTTCCTGAAAAACTTCATTATCTAAACGTTGCATCTGTACTTCCAAGCCATCTAATCGATGTTCACACATTGCCACTTTTTGCTTGTATAAATTTTCTATTTTTTCTAGTTCTTCTAAATACCCCATTGTTAATTCCGTAACTTGCGATTTAGCATAAATCAAGTCTTTCTCATTATCAATATTTTCCTCTAAATTTCTAATTACTTCCTTAAACTTATTATTTAGCATTAAACTATCATTCCCTTCTTGCCTATCACAAAAATTTTAAATTCTTTCCATATATTGACCAGTTCTCGTATCAATTCTGATTCGATCACCAATATTGACAAACAATGGAACAGAAATTTCCAAACCATTTTCCAATGTTGCTGGCTTACCTGAAGTTGTTGTTGTATTGCCACTAAAACCAGGTTCTGTATACGTTACTTCCAATTCTACAAACATTGGTGGCTCCACTGCAAATACCTTTCCTTTAAAAGCAAGCATCGTCACATTCATATTCTCTTTAATATATTTTAGTGCATCTCCAATTTGCTCCTCATTCAAAGGCATTTGGTCATAGGTATTATTATCCATAAAATAATACAATTCACCATCATTATATAAATATTGCATATCTCTTTTTTCGATTTCTGCGCCTTGCAATTTTTCAGATGGATTAAAGGTTCTCTCCAAAACAGCTCCTGTAATCACATTTTTCATTTTTACTCTAACAAACGCAGCCCCTTTTCCTGGTTTTACATGTTGGAATTCGACTACTCGAAACACATTGCTATCCAATTCAAAAGTTGTTCCATTTCTCAAATCTCCCGCCATATAAACATCTGCCATAATTATTACCTCATTTCTTAGATTTATTTAACTGTGTTATTATACCATATATTTTTTCATAAATCAAGTCTTTTTTTGAATTTCTTACCCCCTCATTTTTTCCATATTTAGCTAATTTATACAAAAATTTTCCTATTCCAAATATTTTTTCAAAAATTTGCCAGTATACGATTTCTCATTTTTGACAATTTGCTCTGGTGTCCCAATGCTAATTACTTCGCCGCCATTATCGCCACCTTCTGGACCCAAATCAATAATATGGTCTGCCGTTTTAATTAAATCCAAATTATGCTCAATCACAACAATCGTATTACCATGGTCCACCAATCTTTGCAAAATGTCAACCAATCTGTGAACATCATCAATATGAAGTCCTGTCGTCGGTTCATCTAGAATATACAACGTTTTTCCTGTTGCTCTTTTCGACAACTCTGTTGCCAGTTTCACACGTTGTGCCTCGCCACCAGAAAGCGTCGTAGAAGGCTGTCCTAGCTTGATATAACCAAGTCCCACATCAAACAAAGTTTGCACTTTATCGCGAATACGTGGAATGTTGCTAAAGAAATCCAAAGCCTCTTCCACCGTCATATCTAGCACATCCGAAATGCTTTTTCCTTTATATTTTACCTCCAAAGTTTCGCGATTATAACGTGTTCCATTGCAAACTTCGCAAGGCACATAAATATCTGGTAAAAAGTTCATCCCAATGCGAACAACACCATCTCCTTGACAAGCCTCACAACGTCCACCAGCCACATTAAAACTAAATCTTCCTTTTTGGTAACCACGCATTTTCGCTTCATTTGTACCTGCAAAAATATCACGAATGATATCAAAAACTCCCGTATACGTTGCTGGATTCGAACGTGGCGTTCTTCCAATTGGTGATTGGTCAATATTGATGATTTTATCAATATTCGAAATGCCATTGATTTTATCACACTTGCCTGGCTTTTCGTTCGATTGATTGATTTCTTTTGCCAAAAATTTATACAAAATTCCATTTACCAAAGTCGACTTTCCAGAACCAGAAACGCCTGTCACACAATTGAAAACGCCTAGTGGAATTTTCACATTCACATTTTTCAAATTATGTTCTTGGGCTCCCACAATCTCCAAAAATTTTCCAGGAGCTGCTTTTCTTCTTTCTTTTGGCACACTAATTTTCTTTCTTCCACTCAAATATTGCCCTGTAATCGATTCGGAAATCAATTTTATTTCTTCCGCAGTTCCGCTGTGCTACCACATTTCCGCCATGAACACCAGCGCCAGGTCCAATATCCACAATTTGGTCTGCCGCATACATCGTATCTTCATCATGTTCCACCACAATTAGCGTATTTCCTAAATCACGCAATTTTTTCAATGTTTCCAATAATTTATCATTATCCCTTTGATGCAGACCAATACTTGGTTCATCCAAAATATACAAAACGCCAGAAAGCCCTGAACCAATTTGCGTCGCCAAACGAATACGTTGTGCTTCGCCTCCAGACAAGGTTCCACTACTTCTCGATAACGTCAAATATTCCAATCCTACATCAATCAAAAATTGCAATCTCGCCGTCAATTCTCTAAAAATCAACTCTGCTATCATTTTTTCTTTTGGTGTCAATTCTAAATTTGCCAAATAATCTTTCACTTTATGAATCGGCATATCCGTTAATTCATTGATATTTTTATCGCCTACTTTGACAGATAAAACTTCCTTCTTCAACCTTGCTCCATGACAGCAACGACAAGGACTTTCGCTCATATACATTTCATAAAAACGGCGCATTCCATCTGATTTTGTTTCTCGATAACGTCTATCCAAAGTTGGAAGAACTCCTTCAAATGGTGTTGTAAACTTCCTTGTTCCGGCAGAAGACGTATACTCAAAATCAATTTCCTCTTCACCTGTTCCATACAAAATTTTTTCTAAAAAGTCACGAGGCAATTTTTTGATTGGCTTTTTAATGTCCACGCCATAATGTTTGGCAATGCTTTCAAAATACATTTTTGCCATGGTATCTCCACGTTTCATGGTACTCGAACCAAAGGCGCGAACGCCATCATACAAGGTTTTATCTTTATCTGGAATGATTAAATCTTCATCCATTCGCATCAAATAACCAATGCCTGTACACTCTGGACACGCTCCCATAGGGTTGTTAAAAGAAAACATGCGTGGCGTCAATTCCTCAAAACTAATGCCACAATCTGGGCATGCATAATTGCCACTATACAACTTTTCCTCTTTTCCCACAAAATCCACTTTCACCAAATTATCACTGTGGCGCATCGCTGTTTCAATCGACTCTGCCAAACGATTTCGAATATCTTCCTTGACAACAAGTCGGTCTACTACAATATCAATGTTATGCTTTTTCTTTCGGTCCATCTCGATATCATCAGTTAGCTCAAACATCTCACCATCAATGCGAACACGCACAAAACCTTCCTTTTGCATGCTTTCTAGAAGTTTTACATATTCTCCTTTTTTCGCACGAATGATGGGAGATAAAATTTGGATTTTCGTTCCTTCTTCGTGCTCCAACACGTTATCAACAATTTGGTCAAGTGTTTGTTTTTCGATTTTCTTCCCGCAATTTGGACAATATGGCACGCCAATTCTGGCATACAACAAACGAATATAATCATAAATTTCTGTCACAGTTCCCACCGTTGAACGCGGATTTTTAGAAGTTGTTTTTTGGTCAATTGAAATCGCTGGTGAAAGCCCTTCAATGGATTCTACATTTGGCTTTTCCATCATGCCCAAAAATTGCCTTGCATAGGAAGACAAACTTTCTACATATCTTCGTTGCCCTTCTGCATAAATTGTATCAAAAGCAAGCGAAGATTTTCCCGAACCTGAAAGTCCTGTGATAACCACCATTTTATCTTTTGGAATTTGAATATGGATATTTTTTAAATTATGTTCTTTTGCACCTTTTATTATAATCTTGTCGTTCATAATTGCCCCCTTTGATTTTTATCCATACTATTTTATCAAACATTCGTTCTTTTGTCAACAATTTTTGTTGATTTTGCAAAAAAGTAATCTTTCGATAAAAATAGGAACAAAAATGTCCCTAAACTTAATTATATCACTTTTTTTTCATTTTGTCTACCAGGTTTGCCTGACATTTTGTCAAGTAAACCTTACATTTCGATTAACTCGGCTTTTTTTTCGCAACTGAAATTAACATTTTCGTATTTTTATCAATTTTAAGGTGTTTTTACAAAATCTCAATAACAAAAGCGGGCGGCTGATAGCCGCCCCTACAAAATTTTTTTAAAAATTCACCGATGTCGCCAAACCATTTCCCTCTTGAAGCCCACAATTAACTGCATAAATTGTCACATGTTTTACATTACTATAATACGTTGTTCCAGAACTTCCATAAAATCCCCAGAAATTCATTCTATTAACATTTTGTTTCACTGTTCCACTTGGTAAAGTTACTGTTTCTCTCTTAGAATAACAACTATTGCATAATCTTCCCTTATTAGAAGACGCTTGCAACGAATATGTTGCTTCACATTTTATACATGTTACATATATCGTTGGTACTCCTGAAGTAATATAACAGGATGTATTTTTAACATTCACACCACATGCATTACAATATTTTGCCTTTGTTTCATTATTAGATATATACGAATAATTACAACCAAGAATATATCCCCATTCACCATAACATGTAGAATTCACACCTTGATAACAACCTGACTTTTTCGAAGGACTTCCTGTATGCGTATGCCCCGTTTTAACCATCACATAATTATTACTTCCTACAACATTCGTTCCCTTTTTCGCTGTCGCCCAAACATAATACGTTGTCGCCTCATTCTTGCCTGTCACAGACGTAGCTGTCGAATTCGCTATATTTCCATTTGCCTTATTATTCGCTGGCACAGAAGTTGATATATGATACGTCACTGTATAGCCCGACAGACTTCCCAATGTCTCACTTCTACCTTGCGTCCAATTTTTATTTCCAACACTGCTAACATTCACATTAAACGCTAACGGCGCATACTGCAATGTCACCGTTTTCACATCACTAAAGAATTTCTCCTTATTTTTGCTAATCGCCACCGCCCAAACGTAGTACGTTTTCTCTGGTTTTCTTCCTGTAATTACTGTATTTCGCGTTGTATGCA
>CANSTR010000049.1 GCA_947649935.1 uncultured Clostridia bacterium | reverse complement strand
GCTATCGAGGAGTACGAATCTTGATTATGGAAACAAAGCTAAATGGCAAGCCATATAAAAGAAAAACGAAGTTTTTGGGCTGGTATTCAAAGCCAAATGGTGAAGGAAATTTAGTAGGTCCCAAAGATGTTTGGCAAGATAGTTTGGTTGAGAATATACAAAATCCAACGTTGTATGCAGATTGGGAGATTGCCTTGAAAATCACGTATGATGCGAATGGTGGCTATTTCGGAAAAGCAGCAAAAAATGTCACGAAAAAGCAATTTTATAATAAAGTAGAAGGCAAGAGATATCCAAGAGTTGGACGTCCAAAGCGTGATGGATATAGATTCTTAGGCTGGTATGACGCGGCAACAGGTGGCAATAAAGTTGAGCCAGGAAAAAGTTTGATGCAAAAAAGTGGGCAAAATGTTTATGCTCATTGGGAGAAAATGGAGCTAACGCTGACGATTAGTGATGTCAAAGAAAATGGCTGGACGCATCGTTTGACATCAAGTGTGAATAATTTGTCAGATTGCACCATAAAGTACAAATGGTCAGCCAAGCCAAAAGGCACCAAAGGTGCTATGGTTCACACAACGCGAAATACCACGATTACAGGCAGACAGCCAGGAAAAACGTTCTACGTTTGGGCAGTGGTGATTAGTCCATACAAAGAGAAATTTTTCAGTGAAGTCAAGACAGTGACGTTGCAGTATGCGCCAATGGCGTTTAATGTGAATGTGAATAGTATTGGAAAAACAAATTGGACGCAGTATTGCAGTGCGACGATAGGAAGTTTGTCTGGTTACAAAGTGGCGTATGTGATTGAGGAGGTAAATTCGAGTAATCAGACGGTTTCGACGGCGACAGTGAATTCGGGAACGCCGACGAGTAATACAGCGGTAAGTGGTAAAAAAGAAGGAAATCAAGGTGTGAAATATAAAGTTTGGGCAAGAGCGACGAAAGGTACGAATGTTGTGCGAAGCACGAATTATGTGTTGGTGCAAACGAGCCATCCGAGCCATTATGGAAATACTTCTTCTGGAGGAGATTGCTATAAGAATTATACGACTTGTACCAATAATACGTATTATTATGTAGCGGGTGGTAGTACAAAACATCCAACAGGCTGGTATTCATGTAAAATAGGCTCAGCAAGATATTGTATGGTATGTGGACAATATTTTGGTAAAGGAAGTTATATTTATCGTGCTCAGAATGGTAGTAATAATATAACTAGTATTGTATGTCGTGCAATTTGTGCAAATTGTGGTGCAAAAGCAGAACATCAAACGGACAGTTCACATGCTGCTTTTACTTGTTCGACACATGCTTCTGGATGGAATTATGGATCAATGTATAAAACAATAAATGGTGTTTCATTTAGTTACACAAATTGTTTGTATACAAATCCTATTGTATGGGGTGGAAAAGTATGTGCAAGTGGTAGTGGCTCTGCAACATATGTTTCACATAAGAGAATCTATAATTTAACATGCAGTGGAATTGTGAATGGTTCGGCGAGATCAATAAATTTTTAACACAGGAACGATTGTTAATTGCGTGTTGTAATGCAAGCTGAAAAAAAGAAATTTTTTTCAGTTTTTTGCATTTTTTGTGATGTTTTGAAAAATTTGTGTTATAATCAATTTATCAAAAGAAAGGAGAATGTGTATGAAAAAAATAGTAATTGCTTTGGTAATAGTTAGTGTGACTTTGAGCGTAGTAGGCTATTGGGTAAAAAGAGAGGAACAGCCAGTCTTGCCAGAACAGGAGGGGAAACAGACGACTCAAGTAAATACCGATGCGCAAATGGATGTGGTGTTATCTTTGGAGGATGAGATAACAGACAATACAGCTTGGTGTGGCACGTTTAATTTGATTTGGAATGATTTGAAAAACGATTTGGCAAAAACGGATATTGTGTTTACGCCACAATTGAAAGTGGTTGAGAACTTGAATAAGGGAACTTTCAATACTTCTGCCTTGTCAGAAGAAAGTTATTACCAAAAATATGGAACACCAAGTTTGGCGTTGAAGCAGGAAATAGAACAGGCCATTGAAGAAAAATTTCATGAAAAAAGCGACATTTTGGACCAATTTAATTGGGGAAATAGTGGTCCAAGAGATTATTTTTTGTATAGCATGTTGAAAAAAGAGTTTGAATTTCCAAGTGTATTTACACAGTTAGAAAATGGAAACTTTGGCAGTTTCCAAGATGTCCAATATTTTGGCATTGGAAAGACTACAGAGGAAGAAGTACGAGAACAAGTAGATGTAATGTATTATCATTCCAAAGATGATTTTGCTGTTAAATTATTAACAAAGGGAAATGATGAAGTAATTCTTGTGAAAGGAAATTCGCAAAATACGTTTGGAAGTATGTATGAGGACATTTTGCGTCAAGATGAGCAATATGAAGGTGGTCACAGTTTTGGTGAAGAAGATACATTGCAAATTCCGAATATAAAATTTGATTTGGAAAAGGAATTTAAGGAATTGCAAGGACAGCCATTTTTATTTGCGAATGGAGATTCTTACAAAATTGAAAAAGCATTGCAAACGATTCAATTTGAGTTAGATAAAAAAGGTGGAAGAATCAAAAGTGAAGCTGGCATGATGCTCAAAGAAGCAGCAGCAATTATGGAAGAAGAACCAAGAGAATTTTTGGTAAATGATACTTTTACGATTTTTCTAAAAGAGCAAGAAAAAGATTTGCCTTATTTTGCGGCGAAAATTGCAGACATTACGAAGGTGCAAAAAGATTAAAAGAGGAATCATAGAAAAATAAAGGTTAGTATGTGGCGAAATTTACATAATCTCATAAACTATAGGGAGGATTCTTTTGTCGGAATTTGTCAAAAATCCTTAGTTTAAATAAAGGAGGTTATGTTTTGGAATTAGTTGGAAAAAATGTCGGGTATGCACTAACAGGTTCGTTTTGCACGTTTCGAACCAGCATCAAAGAAATGGAAAATTTAGTGAAATTGGGATGTAACGTTTTTCCGATTATGTCGTTTCATAGTTATACGCTGGATACAAAGTTTGGAAAAGCGGAGGATTTTATTCAAGAAATTGAAACTTTGACAGGACATAAAATCATTCACACCATCCAAGGCGCAGAGCCAATTGGACCGAAGGCAATGTTTGATATTTTAGTTGTGGCACCATGTTCGGGAAATACGATTGCGAAACTTGCGTACGATATTATCGATACGCCAGTGTGCATGGCGGTCAAATCGTTGCTTAGAATCAATCGTCCGATTGTCATTGGGATTAGTACGAACAATGGCTTGAGTGGCGCAGCAGAAAATATTGGTAAATTATTGAACCGAAAAAACTATTATTTTATCCCATTTAAACAAGATAATCCAATCACTAAGCCACGCTCAATTGTATGTGATTTTTCGTACTTACAAAAAACGTTAGAATACGCTTTAGACGGCGAACAAATTGGACCGATTTTGTTGTGAATATAAAAAAGCAGAAACCCTAAAAAGGGTTTCCGGTCGGATAGGACAACCATATTAAATTTTTTGCCGCGAACACCAGTAGAATGTGTTGCAATTAAATATGATTGCCCTTACTTCGGGCTTTTCTCCGCATAATTATGCGCCTCCTTTTCGAAGTGCAATTGTATAGTTAAGACTATTCTTAACTTAATTATATTATACCATATTTTACATATTATGTCAATATACGAAATTTATTTTATGATAAAAATTTAAAAAAAGTATTTCATTTTTGGAATGGGTATGATATAATAAAGCATACAATAAGAAAATGGGAGGAAAAAATGAGCGATACAAATGAGAAAAAAGAAGAGAAAAAGATGAATCTTCAATCCTTGGGGAATATTTGTTTGATGATTATTGTTGTGCTGATTATAGGCAATGCAATTTTGATTTATTATATGATGAATTTATCTGATTATGGCGAGGTGCCTGCTAATGTAGCAGAAGAAAATCAAGCAAATACCAATGAAGAACCAGTCGATACGATTGCTAATTTAATTAGTACAGCAGTGTCCAATACAACGAATACACAAACCAATACAACAGTAAACGCGACAGATGCAACATCTAGAAAAGTCATGAATGAAAATTTGATTGTTTTATATAATGGAAAGATTTTAGACACATCCAAAATGGAGCAAGTAGAACTGAAATACATTGATAACAGTAGCGTGGACAAAGATAAATATGTGATTACTTATTATAATTATGAAAATTTTGCCTTTAAAGATTATACCTTGGGCAAATTGACCAGCCCGATTTTTGATAATTTGGTAGAAATTGAAAATGTTGGAAAAATAGCAATTTCTGAAAAATATGAAGCAATTACGGGTGATATCAAAGTCATTAATGCTTTGCCGACTGTGATTACCGATAATAATAGCAAACTTTCGCAAGATTACAATGCCATCAAAACAATCATTGCTGATTTAGATAAAAATGGGGTTGATGAATATGTCGTCGTTCTTGCCAATAAAACGACAGGCTATTCCAAAATTTCATTATATGATGGAACAGGCAAATTGGTGGAGGATTTAGCCTATATTGAAAAAGCAAAATGGAATCAAACTACTCACGCAGAATATTATTTAAGTTTGGAAAATGTCAATATTGTGGATGTGGATAATGATGGCGTGATGGAAATTTTAGTCGAAATACCAAAATACGAAGGCGAGCCATCTGTCAGTTTGTTGAAATATAAAAACAACGAATTGACTGGAAAAACGAACATTGAATGTTCTTTGTTGCCATAAATAAAAAAGACTTGCTTTTTGGAAAAAAATGTGATACAATAAGAAAAAATTGTGATAACTAAAAAATGGAGGTTTATTTAGAATGGAAATTGCAAAAAATATACTAATCGGAATTTATTTTATCATATGTGCTATTTTAGTCGTATTGATTTTAAAACAATCAAAAGAAGATAACGGAGCATCTGGTGCAATCGTTGGGGCTTCTTCGAATAATTTCTACGAAAAAAACAAAGGTAGAACAACAGAAGGAAGAATGAAAAGAGCAACAATTGGTTTGATGATTGTCTTTTTTGTATTCACAATTGCATTAGACATTTTATACGTTATGTAGAAAAAATCGGCAAAAGGCACGTTTAACGTGCTTTTTTTGCATAAAAAAGAAAGGAAATCATATGGGAAAAAAGAAAAAACAAGCCATCATTGGAACCTTTGTTGCCAATAGCAAAGGCTTTGGATTTGTGGAATTAGAAGAAGAGGGAAAAGAGGATATTTTTATTCCAAGCGAATTTGTTGGAAATGCGTTAAATGGAGATATTGTTTCCATCAAAATCGTTAAGGAAGGAAAAGCAGAAAAGCGAGCTGAGGCGAAAATTGTCAAAGTTCTAAAACGTGACAAAGAAACGGTTGTTGGAACGTTTCAGAAAAATAGAAATTTTGGTTTTGTGGTGCCAGATGACCAGAAATTTCATACCGATATTTTTATCTCAAAAAAGAATTGTCAAAAAGCCAAAAACAACGATAAAGTCGTGACAAAGATTTTGAGATATCCAGAAAAAGGAAAAAATGCGGAAGGCGAAATTGTGGAGGTTTTGGGAA
Source organism: uncultured Clostridia bacterium (assembly GCA_947649935.1). GTDB lineage: Bacteria > Bacillota > Clostridia > TANB77 > CAG-508 > Scatovivens. The sequence goes on along the minus strand of CANSTR010000049.1, from coordinate 1,585 downwards.
ATGTGAATCAAGCGGGAGTAGACATGCTTTGTGTCATTAAGGAGTTTGATTTGCCAAATGAATTTCCAGAGCCGGTTTTGAAAGAAGCCCACAAAATTGCACCAACCATTCAGCCAGAGGATTTGAAAATCAATCACGAGAAAAATAGAATTGATTTACGCCAAAAAGAAAACATGCATATTTTCACCATTGATGGCGAAGATGCGAAAGATTTGGATGATGCGATTTGGGTTGGAAAAGCAGATAACGGGCATTATTTGCTAGATGTTCATATAGCGGATGTAAGTCATTATGTGAAAAAAGGTTCTAATTTAGATAACGAAGCGATTTTTCGCGGAACCAGTGTTTACATGTTTGACCGCGTCATTCCAATGCTTCCTTTTGAACTTTCCAATGGAATTTGTAGCTTAAATGCAGGACAGGACAGGCTCGCACTTTCGTGCCTCATGGAAATCGATGCCAATGGAAAAGTGGTAGCGTCTGATGTGTACAAGTCCGTTATTCGCGTGACGGAGCGAATGAGTTATACGGATGTGAATAAAATTTTGAATGATTCCGATGAAAAAGTAGTTCAAAAATATCAGCCTTATCTTGCAGATTTCAAATTGATGGAGGAATTGGCGCAGGTCTTGAAAAAACGCCGTGTTAAAGCTGGTTATTTGAATTTGGATATTCCAGAAAGCAAAATTATTTTGGATGAAAATGGTAAATGCGTGGATGTTCAAAAATACGAAACCACGTTTGCGAATGAAATCATTGAACAATTTATGCTGACAGCCAATGAAACCGTCGCGGAAAAATTTTATTGGTTAAAAATTCCGTTTATTTATCGTGTTCATGAAGAACCGGACATTGATAAAGTCAAGGAACTGAATCAGTTTTTGTGGAATTTTGGTTACAAAATTCATATTAGTCAAGATACGGTGCATCCAACGGAATTTGCGAAAGTGCTTGAGGCAGTCAAGGGAAAGCCAGAAGAAAAAGTCGTTTCCAATTTAATTTTGAGAACGCTAAAATTGGCACGATACGAAAATGAAAATCGAGGGCATTTTGGTATTGCCAGCAAATTTTATTGCCATTTTACGTCGCCCATCAGGCGTTATCCGGATTTGTTCATTCATCGCATGATTTCGGAATATTTTGAGGCAGACGAAGAAAGGCAAGCCCAATTTTTGGCGGACAGCGAAAAATATGCCAAAAGTTCGTCAGAGTGTGAGCAGTTAGCCACAAAAGCGGAGCGAGAGGCAGAGCATATAAAAAAGGCGGAATTTATGGAAAGCAAAATTGGCGAAGAATATGAGGCGATTATTTCGTCTATCACGCCATTTGGTATGTTTGCGGAACTTGAGAATACGGTGGAAGGCTTGATTCGTTTCGAAAACATGGGCGACGAATATTTTATTTATGATGAAAATAAAAAGCAACTCATTGGCGAACGCACCAACCGCGTTTTCAAGATTGGAGATGCTATTTCCATTCGTGTGCTCCAAGCCAGCAAGTTAACCAGACAAATTGATTTTGAATTAATATAAAATAATTATCCCCCAGTATAACTGGGGGATTTTCATAACGGCCTATAAGGCCT
>CANSTR010000048.1 GCA_947649935.1 uncultured Clostridia bacterium | reverse complement strand
CTGCCAACATATTTTCCATTTGGTCTTGTAAATACCATATCTGCTTTGTTTATTTGCAAAATATTCCCTATATTCTTAACTATTCGTTGTTCTATCACTTTTCCATATTTATTTAGTACATTTTCAAAATGATAAGTGCAATATTCTTTATCATATAGCTTTTTCATATGCTGTTGTTTCTTTTTATAATTCATTAGAGCATTACATACAGTTTCACACATATTAATTTGTCTTGTCCCTTGTTTAGTTTTAGTAGTTCCTATATACCATCTTCCTTTATTATCTTTTGGCTTGTCATACACTGTATGTCTAACATTTATAACTCTATTTTCGAAATCTATATCATCCCAAGTTAAACTACAAACCTCCCCTGTTCTCATTCCAGTAAAACAACTTGTAATAAATGCACAAGTAAAGGTATCATCATCTTTAAATCTATCTAAAATTATATCAATTTCGTTTTTATTATATAAATGTTTCTTAAAAGCCTTTTCATCTTCTATTTTTGGTAGTTTTAAAGTTAATGTTGGATTATATCTTATAAATCCATATACATCTGTTGCTATTCTAAAACAATTTTTTAAAACCTTTAATATATTTTTATAATATGATTTTTTATAATTATATCTGTTGCACAAATCAACAATGTATGAATTTAGCTTTACACTGGTTAAGGAACTTAATCTATATTTACCTAGTTCTGGTTTTAGATATTTATCCATTATTGTTTTGTAAGTTCTTCTTGTATTGTATTTTAAGTTTATTTCACAATAATTTTCATACCAGTAATCTAAATAATCACTGAATGAAATCGTATTCTCTTTAAAAGTCAAACCAGTGTTTAAATATTCTGTATAAGCAATATTTCCTGCTTTAATTGCTTCATCTTTTGTTTCAAACCCAGATTTATTTATGAATTTTCGTTTACCTTCTACTTTAGCTACTTCAAATTTATATTGATAATATTTGCCTCTTTTTTGAATTGTAACATTACCCATAACTTATTATCTTTCTATATCTTCATACGCTGATATTTTTCTTATATTATCAATATCTGATAAATCATTTCCTTCATTTTCTTTTAAAAAATCTTCTAAAGTAGATTTAAGAATTTTAATACTTTTCAATTTTACTGCTTTAAGCTTTCCTTTTTTGACTAATTCATATATATAATTAGGGCTTGAGTGTAATATTTTTGCAGCTTCTTGAGCTGAATATACTATCTGTTCTTCTTTTATTTTTTCTGACATTATAGTTCCATCTCCTTTTCTTTATTGTGTTCTCGTTCCCTTTCTTTAGCTTCAATTTCATCTAAAATTTCTTTTGGAACTTTCTTTATATATTTTTCGTACTTTTTAACTTGATTTTGCATATTCCTTAGCTTTACATCAGTTTCAAAATCCTTATCTATAATTTTATTCTTTAATTGTCTATTTTCATCTATAAGTTCTTTATTATTTGACTTTTGAATATTTACTCTTTCTTCTAGTTCTTGAATATAATCATTATAAGAATTTACTTTTGCTGAAAACTTTTGTGCCTTTGGAACAAATTGAGATAATACACTAATTGCTTGAGCCTTATCTTTTTTCATTCCTATCATACTAATATTTTCAATAGTCTTTTGTAATTGATTATACAAGTAATCCAAATTATCAGCTAATTTGAATAACCAAGTTGGAATGTGCTTTCTTTTTGTTTCTTGTGCAGATTTTCCTCTTTCAAGTTCATTCCATCTTTCATGCATATATTCATAATATTTTGTTTGCCACTCAGATAAACTCTTTTGATTTCCTAAAATACTTTTTGCAGATAGTTTACCTTCTCTATTTATTGGACAAAATGCTAAATGCATATGAGGTGTTGCCTCGTCCATGTGTACTACTGCTGAAATAATTCTATCTTCGCCTATTTCCGATTTTATAAAATCAGTTGCTCTTTCAAAATATTCCTTTTGTTCTTTTGTATTTAATTTATTCATAAATTCTGGAGAAGCTGTTATTAAAGCTTCTACTAACCTTACACTATCTTTTCTTGTTTTACATCCATATTTTTTTATCAATTCTTTTATTTTTCTTCCATATGTGTATTGTGGTGCTTGTATTATATGATAATTCTCCTTTGATTTATTAATATCAATATCTGGATTGCTTTTATATGCTTCCTTTTTTCTTTCATTATGCCTTTCGCACCCAGCAATTGCACCACCCTTATCTTTTTTAAATCTTAATATTGTATATGCCATATTATCGTTCTCCTTTCTTGCATATCTTCGTAGCACACGTTTTGATGACGATAATGACAATGAATTTATCATAAGCACTATTATTTAATTTTCAATTTGCATTTTATTTATCTTAATCAAAACGTGAGAACACTCATATGCTTATTCGTTTGTTCATTCTTCTTTTGAAAATTGAGCTTATAAAATTTGCTTTCTTGTTCAAAAATCGCATTTATGAGTGTAACACACTACACTTTTTACAAAAGTTGGTGTGCCAGATTTTCCCTCTGGACTTCCTTCAATGACGATTTTAATGATGCGTACTTTTACTGTCATCATCGTCATTGTTGTCATTATCATTTCTGATAATGACAGTTTCAGCAATTTTCTCTGTAGCTTTTTCAATATCTTTTTTCAAAGTAACTAAACGACTACTGCTTGTCCTAGATGTTGCAAAACTAATTTTATTATCTGATAAAATTGTTTTGCTATATTCGTTTAGTACTTTTGTAAGATATTGTGGTGTTATATCTTTTTCTTCTAATGCATTTAATAATTCTGTTGCACTTCCTTGCCACTTTCCATTATTATTAATAAAAGATATAACTTTATAGATTATCTCTGGAGCATTTTTCATTTCTAGTTCTTTTTGAAAAGATCTTTTTAATAAATTCCATCTACATTCTTCAAACCTTAATGTAAAAGTTTGATATTCAACATCTCTACCTGTAACAAATAATGTTGCAACTGAATCATCTCTTGATTTCTTTTCTAGTATAAATGTTGTATCACTACTTCCCATTATTCCTGTTGTTCCAGAAATTTTATTAAATACATCACTATCATCTTGTTTTCTCAAATGGTGTACTAATATAATTGCAATTTTATTCTTATCAGCAAATGTTTTTAATAATGAAATTTCGCCATAATCTGCTGAATAATTAATATCATTACTTTGTTTTCTTATTTTTTGTAAAGTGTCTATAACTACCAATCTTATATTTGAATATTGCTTTAATGCTTGTTCTAATTGCATTACCAATCCATTTGTAATTTTGTTTGATTCTATTGCTATATGAAAATTAGAGCCTATTTCATCAGTCAGTTTAAATAATCTTTTTTGCAATCTTTGATGAGTATCTTCTAATGCCAAATACAAAACATCACATTGATTAGTTTTTAAATCCCATAATTCTTCGCCTTTTGAAACTTTAATACATAAATCAAGCATTAACCAACTCTTACCCACTTTAGGTGCTCCACAAAATATATGAAGTCCTATAGGTAATATTTCTTCGATTATAAATTCCGTTTCACCTAAAGAAGTATATAGTAAATTGTCTGCATTAATAATTTTTAAATCTTCCAAGTTTTCCTCCTTTCTAGCAAGTAGCATTACATCAAAAAAAGGCTTCGCTTTTTTGACTCAAACGAAACCTTATATCATATTTATACATTAAAATAAATCCCTATATAAGCCATTAAATGATACAGCAGTTCCGTTTTCTCTTACTGAAAAATTCTTGTGCTTACCTGCATAAAAATTTTTCTTGACTTTTCTATAAAAAACAGAAAAGTCATAAGAGATATTAGAATATCAATTTAATTTACAGCTAACAAAATACCTTGTATAAGGTATATTTTAATAAGTCCATTAAATATACAATTTTGGACATATCAAAAAATATTTTGTCTACTGCAAATTAAATATGATATTCTGTAGCACTTACGACTTCTTATTACATCTATCTATTTGTTGGACAAAATTACATCATAACTATAAAAACCAACATAGGCCTACGAAACTAAAAAGGGCCTCATATCATTTCTGGCTTCCGATTAGTAGGGAAAGTATTTTCTTGCGAAGTACTTTTTGGATTATTTCTAAATCAACCACTATTTTATCATTAAGTTACATAGTGGCTCAACCTACAACAGGGAAATATCTATATTTAATTTTTCAGTTGTATTCCTAACGAATACATTTATTTTATACCACCATTTTTATGGTTTGTCAATCGTTTTTACAGAAATTTACAAATCTTCTCAAATTTATTTGCTGTCTCACTTTCCATCTTCTCTGTTACTCTCACATATATATTATAAGTAGTATCAATATTTTTATGTCCTAGCCTTTTTGAAACTGCTTTTATATCTGCTCCTGATTCAATTAGTTTTGTTGCATGTGTATCTCTAAAATCGTGAAATCTACATGGAATACCCAATTCATAATGAATTACTTTAAATGGATATTTACACGAATCTGTACCTTCAAAAACACCATTATTTTTTAGAAACACTAATTTAACTTCTGGCAAAGCAACCTCTATTTCAGCATGTGCATTTATAATCTTAATTTCTTGTTTATTATTATAAGGATTTATAACAGTTTTTTTATAATGTTTCATATATGTATCACCATAATTTTTTCTATGTTCTTCTTGCTCTTGTTTATATTCTTTTAGTGCATTAATAAGAGTATCTCCTATAGGTATTGTTCTATAACTTGTTTCAGTTTTACATGTCCCAAAATACCATACTGTAGTTGAATTGCCACTTATATGTCTTTGTTTTGTTCCTCCTGCTTGATTTTTCTTTAGTATGTTTTTATTTACACTAATTGTTTTATTATAGAAATCAATATCCTCCCAAGTTAAAGCAAATACTTCTGCTATTCTTAATCCTGTGCAATATGCTGTTAGAAAAGCATAATAAACACAATGATTATTTTTAAATCTATCTAATATTAAGCTGATTTCTTCATTTGTAAAGATATGAGCTGGATCTTCTGGTGGAATATCATATTTAGGCAATTTTAAGCCAATTGCTGGATTTACCTTTATAAAATCTGTTGCATACGCATATGTAAAAGAGCCTTTTATTACTTTTTTAATATTATTTAGAAAATTTTTACTAAATGATTTATTAACATAGATTTTATTAATAAATTCTTGAAGTGTGCTTCTTGTAATTTGAGATAGTCTGAAATAGCCTATATTTGGTTTTATATGATTTTTTATAATATTGCTATATCCTTCTATGGTGTGATATTTTAAATTGATATAACAATAATTCTCAAGCCAATAATCTAAAAAGTCTGAATAACTCATATCACTTGCTGAAAATGAATTACCTGTGTTTAAATAATCATTATATGCGATTACTCCTTCTTTCTCTGCTTCTGATTTTGTTTTAAATCCTGACTTACTTAAAAATTTTCTTTTTCCATCAACTTTTGCAATTTCAAATTTATATTGATAGAAATTTCCTCTCTTTTGAATTGTTACATTCGACATTTTTTATTTCTCCTTTCATTTTTCGAATGTAAACAAAAAATGCTATCACGAATGATAACATTTTTATTATTGGTATTCACTTTGTTTGCAATCACATAATCCTTTAATTTCAAGTACTCCAAAGATTTTATTTCAAACTATGAAAACATTTTGCAAACAAAATGCAAACAATTTAGTATGTTTTCATAGTTATGTTTACTTATCTAACCTCTGTAACCCTTGATATTACTAATTTTTACCACAGCAATTCTTATATTTCTTCCCACTTCCACATGGACATGGATCATTTCGCCCAACTTTCGGTCCTTGGTTGACAACTGGCTGTGGCTTTGAATCCGATGGCGCGGATTGTGGAAGTCCCGTGTCTTTGTCTAAGTGAATGGTTTCTAGTGCTTTTTCATCAAATCCCTCTGATGTTATCTCAACATTTGATTCTCGTTTAATGGTACGTTGGTTACGCATAATATGAAGCATAATTTTGACGATTTCCAACTTAATTTGAAGGTTCATTTCGTCAAACATTTCGCCACCTTCAAATCGATATTGCACAACAGGGTCCTTTTGACCATACGCACGAAGCCCAATTCCGTTTTTCAACTCGTCCATATCGTCAATATGATCCATCCATTTATTATCAACGATTTTCAATACGACAATTCGTTCCAACTCGCGCATTTCTTTTTCGCCAATATCTTTCTCCTTTTGCTCATACAACTGAATTGCTTTTTCTTTTAATTCTGCTAAAATTTCGTCAGCCTTTAATTTATCTTTATCTAAGCTATCTACTTTATCAATATTCAAAGAAGTTTGCAACTCTGCAACAAAAGCATCTTTTTGCAACGTGCCATCTTCAATTTCTGCGCGGTAAGTGTCAACAACAGCATCGCAGGCATCTTCAATCATGCCAATGATATTTTCGCGAAGATTTGCGCCATCCAAAACTTGTCTTCTTTCGCCATAAATAATTTCTCTTTGTACATTCATCACATCGTCATAATTCAAAATATGCTTTCGAATTGAGAAGTTTCGGCCTTCTACTTTGCTTTGCGCATTTTCAATCGAGCGTGACAACAATTTTACTTCGATTGGCATATCTTCTGGAATATTTCCCTTATCAAAAATTTTCGTAATGATATCGCCACCAAATATTTTCAGCAAATTGTCATCCAAAGCAAGATAAAATCTACTTTCGCCTGGGTCGCCTTGACGTCCACTACGACCACGAAGCTGATTATCGATACGACGTGACTCATGTCGTTCTGTACCAATAATTTTCAAGCCTCCCGCTTCAATTACTTTTCCTTTTTCTTCTTTAATTTCGTTGTCATATTTTTCAACTAATTCTTTGTATTTTTTTCTGGCATCTAAAATTTCTTGGTCATCTGTTTCATTGTAAGCCGTTGATTGCTCAATTAAATCGTCTGAATATTTCAATTTACGCATTTCTTGTTTTGCCAAAAATTCGCTGTTACCGCCAAGCATAATATCCGTACCACGACCAGCCATGTTTGTTGCAATCGTAATTGCTCCTAATTTACCAGCTTGTGCAATAATTTCAGCTTCTTTTTCGTGATTTTTGGCGTTTAATACTTCATGTGGTAAACCTGCTTTATCCAACATTTTGCTCAATTTTTCCGAATTCTCAATCGAAGCCGTACCAACTAAAACAGGTTGTCCTTTTTCATGACTTACCTTAATATCGTCTACCACTGCATGGAATTTGGCTTTCTCGTTTTTGTAAATGATATCCACTTGGTCATTTCTGATTAATGGCATATTCGTAGGAATCGAAACAACATCTAAGTTGTAGATTTCTTGAAATTCCTTTTCTTCCGTCATCGCTGTACCAGTCATACCAGACAATTTGCCATACATTCTAAAATAATTTTGGAACGTAATGGTCGCAAGCGTTTTCGATTCGTCTGCAATTTTGACGCCTTCTTTTGCCTCAATCGCTTGATGCAAGCCATTGTTGTAACGTCTACCATACATGATACGTCCAGTAAATTCGTCGACAATCAAAACTTCCTTGTCTTTTACGATATAATCGATGTCTTTTTTCATCACGCCATACGCGCGTAATGCTTGGTTTACATTATGCACAATTTCGGAATTGTCAATATCGTTGAAATTCTCGACACCAAAGAATTCTTCTGCTTTTTGAATACCTTTTGCTGTCAAAGACGCCGATTTTGCCTTTAAGTCAACAATGTAATCGTATTTTTCATTATCTTCAATTTGTTCAAAATCTTTGACATCTTCTTCGATAATCACTTTTGCTTCCAAACGACGCACAAAGCTATCTGCCTTTTTATACAAATCAGATGATTTATCGGCATGTCCAGAAATGATTAATGGTGTACGTGCCTCATCAATCAAAATACTATCGATTTCGTCCACGATGGCATAATTTAAGCCACGTTGCACCATTTGGTCTTTGTTAATCACCATGTTATCTCTTAAATAATCGAAACCAAATTCATTGTTTGTACCGTACGTGATATCGGCATTGTACGCTTTGTGCTTGTCATCTTGTGGCATTCTGCTGTAAATCAAACCAACCGATAGACCTAAGAACTTGTACACTTTTCCCATCCATTCACTATCTCTTTTTGCCAAATATTCATTGACAGTTACAACATGAACACCATTTCCTGTCAACGCATTCAAATAAGCGGGAAGGGTTGCTACCAACGTTTTTCCTTCACCAGTTTTCATTTCGGCAATTCTACCTTGATGCAAAATAATTCCACCAATTAATTGCACGTCAAAATGGCGCATCCCCAAAACTCTGACAGATGCCTCTCTCACAACCGCAAACGCTTCTGGCAAAATATCATCTAAACTCAATCCATCGGCTAATTTTTGTTTGAATTCGTTTGTTTTATTCGCTAATTGTTGATCTGTTAATTTCTGCATTTCAGGCTCTAAACTGTTAATTTTTTCAACAATTGGCTTTATTCTTTTTACTTCTTTTTCACTATAACTTTTAAACAATCCCATTCAATTGCCTCCTCATAATAACATACAGTTTAAAATATATCATTAAAATCCATAAATTGCAAGATGTATTTACAAAAAAATGAAAATTTTTCAATTTTGTCCATTCAAAAAATAATAGCAACAAAAAATCAATATATAATTTATGCA
>CANSTR010000047.1 GCA_947649935.1 uncultured Clostridia bacterium | reverse complement strand
CAGATTGTACGATAAAGTACAAGTGGTCAGCAAAGCCAAAGGGCACGAAAAATGCAAAGGTTCATACGACGCGAAATACCACGATTACAGGTAGACAGCCGGGCAAAACATTTTACGTTTGGGCAGTTGTGATTAGCCCCTATAAAGAGAAATTTTTCAGTGAAGTAAAGACGGTGACATTGCAGTATGCGCCAATGGCGTTTAATGTGAATGTCAGCAGTGTTGGAAATACAGGTTGGACGCAGGGAATTGGTAGTGTACCGATTGGAAGTTTGGATGGCTATGCGGTGACATATCATATTTCGACGTCAGTACCTTCGAATAATAAGGCGAATGGAAATATTGCCAATTCTACGGCTACATCTGTGACAGGCAAAAATGAGGCAACAACATATTATGTTTGGGCGACGGCAAAGAAAGGAACGAATGTAGTAGGAAGCAATAATTATGTGACAGTTAAGACGGGGCATACTCATACGGGAAGTGAAAGCTCTGGTAAAGGATGTTTTGGAGGACAAAATAAGCAGGTGGGACATTTTAGATTTATATTTTATGAATTAAAAAAATCATCGAAAAATTGGAGTTTTAAATGTTTATATTGTGGAGGGTATCATAGTGGAGTGAAATGTATAGGCAATTATTATGCTAATCAGTCAAAATTATGGTGCGATCTTTGTGGATACAGTGCGCCATCGAATTGGACCAATGGAACCGGTTATGGAGTTTCGTGGAATGAATCGGGAAGTATAATTACCGGTCGAGAGTATGTTTCGGTGTATGAACATTGTACAAAGACTACTTATTATATTAATTGTGGAATAACGGAGCAGGTAGGTTCGGTGATGTCGGTGAATTTTTAGGGTAATTTTTGTAAGGGCGACTATCAGTCGCCCGCTGTTATTTTTTGCAGAAAATTCATGAAAATACCAAAATGTTAATTTCAGTTGCGAAAAAAATAGTCAAGTTTATCGAAATGTAAGGTTTACTTGACAAATTGCAAGGTAAACCTGGTAGACAAAATGGAAAAAATATGGTATAATTAAAGGTTAGGGGATAAAATTGTAATAACATCACTCTTTTTGCATATAATCAAGTAACAAAGATAATAGCAAAAGGTGGTGTTTTTTTGGGTAAATTGAATCGAATTAATGAATTATTAGAAATTCCAAGGGAAATTGTGAGCAAGGTGCCAAAGATTACAATTACGGCGTTTGACGAGGTTTTGATTGAGAATTTTAAGGGAATTTTGGAGTATGAAGAATTTTTTGTGCGCATTAGTACATATATTGGAAATGTCAATATTAATGGATTTAACTTGAAATTAAGTCAGATGACAGAGGATGATATTTTAGTAACTGGCATCATTGAAGGGCTGGATTTTGAAAGCAAAAGGAGTGAGAAGCAATAATGTTTAAGTGGTTGTACATCTATTTTTTGGGAAATGTGGATATTACAGTTGAGGGATTTTTTATTGAGCGATTTATGAATATTTGTAAATCGGAAAATATTGTTTTGTGGAGCTCGAATATTGAAAAAGGAACAATTCTGAAAGCAAGAATTAGTAAATCGGATTTTAAGAAAATCCGTCATATTGCCAAAAAAACTTCTTGCAAAATAACATTGGATGAGAAAAATGGACTTCCTTTTGTGATGAAACGATATAAAAAGAGAAAAACTTTTGCAGTTGCGCTATTCGTGATTGCAATTTTTTGTTTTGTGATTACACGATTTATTTGGAATATTGACATTTCGGGAAACGAGGAAATTTCGAAAGAGGAAATTTTGTCTGATTTGGGGAGCTATGGCATTTCAATCGGAAAAACGAAGATGAATTTGGATTTGGATAAAATTAAAAATGAAATTCGTTTGAAACGCGACGATTTGGCGTGGATTGGAATTGACATCAAAGGAACGAATGTGATCGTCACAGTGGTGGAGGCAATTCAAGAACCAGAAATTATTGATGAGAATACGCCGTCTAATATAATTGCAGATAGAAATGGAACGATTTCCAAAATGGTTGTGCGAAACGGAACAGCTAGGGTAAATGTCCGGAGATGAAGTTTCCGTAGGCGATTTGCTTGTCGAAGGAGTGATGGAAGGAAAATATACAGGAATGAGAGAAGTGGGAAGCGATGCCGATGTGTATGTGGTGAGTCATTTTGAAAAAGAAAAAAAGGAGGCGTTTATTCAGGAAAATAGCGAGAGAACGGGAAATATGGAAAAAAATGTAGAAATTTATCTGCATAATTTTAAAATATTTTTCAAGAAAGGGGTTCCAAAATTTGAAAATTGTGATACAATAAGAACATATAAAAAAGTAAAACTATTTTCGAATTATTATATCCCGATAGAAATCGTAAATGTTACTGATTTTGAACTTAAAAAAAGCTTTCAGAGTTTTACGGAAGAAGAGCTTACAGAGAAAATAACGAAGGAATTACAAGAGGAATTGAACCAAGAATTAGAACTTTCTGATTCAAGTAATGTACAGCAAGAAGTCGCTTCTGTAGCAGATGCAGATGGAGTAACAGTAAAGGTTGTTTACTCAGTTGAAGAGAAAATAGGAACGAAAGATTGAGGAAAGGAATTTGAAAATATGGAAGAAAGAAGTTTAAAAGTACTTGCGAATGACACGACATTTTTTAACAAAATCTCAAATACACTTACGAAGTTGCTAATTCCAACAAAGATTGGTTTGAATGGCATGTTGATTACATTAAAGAGGAATGCTGTTTTGAAAGCGTATGAAAATTACAAAACAGTTGACAAAGAAGAACATGCGAAAGAAGAGGCAACGTTAAATCGTTATGAGGAAAGTTATACGTTGTATTTGGAGTCGATTGACAAATACATTATGGATTCTGTTTACAAAAAAGTTAAAAGCGGGAATGCATCTTCTTTTGAGCAGAATGCATTGTCGAATTATTACAATGTCGTTCATTTAAAAGATTCGGAATATAATGAATACAAGGCAAGAAAGCAAAAGTTTTTGTTAGACTTGGATTATGAAACCGTTTTGAATGGTGGCAAGGAAAAATTGGTTAAAAGGTATCGCAAATTGTATATTGAGAAAAGCGATGAGTTGTATAAATCGATTTTGAAAAATTATTCTGTCAAATTGGCAGATGGAATTAAGGAGAAAAATCAAACGCAAATTGAGTTGTACAAAAATATTTTTGCAACATTAGATGAATATATCAAAACCATTTTGCCATTAAAATTGGAAGAAGATTTTAAAGATTTTCAGAAGATTGCGAAAGATTATGATGAATTAGACAGATTTGATATTGGCAAATTGGATGAAAAAGATTTCTTAGAAAAAAATGTAATTTTACTTGGTATGAGCCGAACGTTGTTTACACACAGTTTGCCACTTGTTGCAGCAGACCAATGTTACCAAAAATTATTGCGCGATGCACGTAATTTGATTGTGACAACAAAGCAAGAAAGTAAGCAAGAAGAAACGTATCAAGCTTTATTGAAAATTGTTCGTAATTATAATGAAAAATTGTTGTCGACAAAAGTGTATTGGGAAAATCCAGAGGAGAGAGAAGCGTATAAAAATTTCTGGGAAGAATACAGTGCAGCAACTTCGGATGAAGCAAGAGAAATTGCTATGCTAAAAAAAGAATTGCATGAAGTCAAAGATGGCACACTAAAAGAAAAACAAATTCGTCAATTTTATAAAAATAAATTGGTGGAATTTGGTGTGATGAGACAATTGAAAAATCGTTGTCAAACAATCGAAGAGGTGAAATTGAAAAAAGTAAGCGTTGATGCTCGTATCAATCCAGCTTAAAAACGAGGAAAAAATATGAAACAATACGTAGAAATTGAATATCGAGATTTAGAACAAGATGGCAATTATGATGATTTAATAAACAGAGTAATTGCCAAATGTTTTGAAGTGGAAAAATTAGAAGAAACAAAATTATATGTAAGCATTATTTTGACAACGCCAAGTGTGATTCGCAAGTTGAATCAAGAGTTCAGAAAGGTGAATAAAGAAACCGATGTTTTATCCTTTCCCATGTTTGAGAAAGAGGAAATTGCACAAATAGAGGAAGAAGAAACATTGGGGGATATTGTGATTTCTGTGGAGAGGGTGAAAGAGCAGGCAATAGAATATGGGCATCATTTTGAGCGAGAATTGGCGTATATGTTGGTTCATGGATTTTATCATTTGATGGGCGAAGACCACATAGAAGAGCAAGACAAGTTGCAGATGCGTGCAAAAGAAGAAAATGTTTTAGAGCAATTAAACATAACCAGATGGGGGAAAAATGGAGAAGAAGTGGAAGAATAAAAATTTTGCTGTGGCACTCAAAAATAGTATATCTGGCGTGAAACAAGTTTTAAAAACAGAGCGAAATTTGAGAATTCAATTAGCATTTGCGGTTGTTGCTATTTTGATGGCGATTGTGCTAAAATTAACGGGAATTGAATGGGCAATTTTAGTTCTGGTGATAGGAAGTGTACTGTTTGCAGAAATGTTAAATACAGCCATTGAAGTCATGCTGGATTTGTACATACCAGAATATAACGAAGGCGTAAAGCTTGCAAAGGACATCGCAAGTGGTGCTGTGTTAGTAACAGCGATTGTTTCAGTCATAGTTGGAGCTATTTTGTTTTTACCAAAAATATTGAATTAATAGGGGAAATTTTATGGATAAGAAAACGAAAAGATTAATCGTAATTGCAGTCATCATGTTTATTGTGTTAGTTGCAATTTTTGCAATAAAAGTTTATCATAACAAAAATCAAGAAGGACAAACTGTCAAAACAGAAATGAAAGAAGTAGAAGAAATGGCAGAAGAGGAACCAGTTGCAGAACAGAAAAATGAGCAAGTCAAGATTTTTTCTGGAAACAATCGACCAATTGCGTTTATGATTGATAATAATGTAAATGCCCAACCACAATCTTCGTTAAATCAAGCGTATCTTGTATATGAAATCATTGTAGAAGGCGGAGAAACACGTCTGATGGCGCTTTTCAAAGGAGTCGATGTTTCACAAAAAGATGTTACAGTCGGACCAATCAGAAGTGCACGTCATTATTTTATTGATTATGCACTAGAAAATGATGCGATATATAGCCATTTGGGGCAAAGTCCACAAGCAGAATCGTACATAAAAAACTTCAATGTTGCCGATATCAATGGTCAAATTTATGATACTGGAAAAGCGCGAACAGGAACGTCTTTGTACTGGAGAGAAAAAGCAAAAAAAGCGCCACATAATGCGTATACAAGCATTGCAAGCATTTTGAAAATTTGCGAAAAGCAAAATTATAAAACAACTTCGGATAAAAAAAGCGTTTTGCATTATGTGGCAAATGAAGTAAATTTGGGAGAAACGGCCATCTCAGCACCTAAAATAACGATTCCGTATGGACCAGGACATACCGTTCAATATGTTTATGATGAGGCAACTGGCAGATACACACGTTATTCCAAAGGCAAAAAGCAAGTGGACGAGCAAACCGGCGAAGATGTAACAACCAAGAATTTAATTGTATCATTTATCCGAAACACAACATTGGATGATGGCGAAGGCAAAGGACGTCAAGATTTAAGCAATTTTACGAATGCAAAAGGCTATTACATCACAAATGGAAAAGCCATTAAAATTACTTGCAAAAAACAATATGTTGGTGGACAAACTCAATACGTAGACGAAGCAGGAAATGAAATTAACGTAAATGATGGCAATACATGGATTAACATTTGTCCAATCGATAGCAAAGTAACGTTGGAATAAAAGGAAGGAATTGTAGTATGGGATTGTGGAGTAATATAAAAGATAAAAGTGCGCTTGCTATGACAAGAATTAAGAATTTTTTAACAGGAAAAAAAGAAAATTTACAATTAATGGCGGGGAGTGACGAAAATTTGCAACTGGACAAAGGGAATGATTTTATGAGTAAATATCCCACAGAAAAAAGTTTAGAGGAATTAGAATATGAAAAACAGAATCCAAGCTATTTTTATCAAATTAATGATAAAAAATATAAGATGAATGACCTTGTTATGATTAGATTAAAAAAGTATATAGCTGAAAATCAAATTCCTTTGAAGCAAATTTTTAGTAATCAGTATTTAATGGCAAGTGATGAAATGGATGGGATGCAGAAAAATAATTTATTAAATGTAATAATTGATACGTATTATGATGGTGTAGGTGGAGCTTTTTTTGTTGAGCAAGGTGGTAGTGATTGGGAAAAATATATTGAATTGTGTAAAGTAGCAGAAATGAAACAATGGCTATCGAAACAACACTGTCAAAATGGAAAAATGGATGAAGCGAATAGATTATTAGAGGAAGAATTTGTAAAAATATTTGAATTTAGAGAAAAGATATTGGAAGAAGGTCGAAATTTTTAGAAGATAAAGAGAGGCAAAAATGAACGAGCATTTTAAATCAGGATTTGTGTCTTTTGTGGGAAGGACGAATGTTGGAAAATCAACTTTATTAAATTGTTTGATGAAAGAAAAAGTTGCGATTACTGCAAACAAGCCACAAACCACAAGAACAGCAATTAAGGCGATTTTGAATAGTGAAACTTATCAAATCATTATTACGGATACGCCGGGGATTCATAAACCGAAAACCAAATTAAGCAGAACCATGGTGGATACTGCTTTTTCGGCATCTCAAGAGGTCGATGTTGTGGTATTTTTAATCGAAGCAACTTCCCAAGAAATTGGTCCTGGTGATAAAAGAATTCTAGAAAAGTTAAAAGAAGGTCAGAAAAAGTGTATTTTAGCCATCAATAAAATGGATTTGGTGCAAAAAGAAACGTTGTTAAATTTAATGAAAATTTATAGTCAAGAATATAATTTTCAAGCAGTTGTACCAATTTCTGCAACGACAGGAAAAGGCACAGATGAATTATTAGAAGAAATCGTTCAGCTTTTGCCAAACGGACCCAAATACTACAGCGAAGAAGAATACACTGACCAAACCACGCGCCAAATGATAGAAGAAACAATTCGAGAAAAAGCATTGCGTTTTTTGAATGACGAAGTGCCACATGGCGTATATGTAGAAGTGGAAAAATTCAAAACAGGAAAGACGATGAAAAACGAAAAGATTTTCAACATCGATAGCGTGATTTATTGCAACAAAGAATCTCACAAAGGAATCATCATCGGAAAAGGCGGAGCCATGCTAAAACGAATTTCAACGGCTAGCCGACATGATATTGAAAAAATGCTTGGTGAAAAGGTAAATTTAAAAATTTGGGTAAAAGTGCGCGAAGGTTGGCAAGAAAAAGATAGCATTATCAATCAGTACAAATTTGAAAAATAACGTAGGGGTCGGTCTTGACCGACCCAAATAAACATTGCAAAAAACCGTAGGGGTCAATGTCCACATTGACCCAGAAATGCCAAAATAAATCAGGGTCGATGTGGGCATCGACCCGTACAAAATCAAAAAAATAAATCATACAAGGAAAAAATCATGAAACAAATCAAAGTAAACGGAGTCATTTTAGCAGAAAATAACATGGGCGATTTTGATAAAATGCTAACTATGTTGACCCCCAATTTAGGAAAAATTGGATGTAGTGCCAGAGGATCAAGAAGACCAAAGAGCCTTCTTTTGGCGGGTACGCAGTTTTTGTGTTTTGGGGAATATTTGCTATATAAAAGTGGCGAAAATTATTCCATTAATTCGTGTGAGACAATTGAAATGTTTTACAACATTCGAACCGATTTGGATAAGCTCACTTATGCGACGTATCTTACAAAAATTGTGAATGATGTCACAACCGAAAATCAGAATTCTTATCACACTTTAAAGTTATTTTTAAATACGTTGTTTGCCATTTCGGAAACGAATAAAGATTTGGATTTTATTACAACGGTTTTTAAATTGCGTTTGTTGAAAATATTGGGATTTTCTCCGAATATAAGGGAATGTGTGAGTTGTCATGCCAAAGAAAATATCACACATTTTAGTTTCAAAGATAATGGGTTTAAATGTAATAGCTGTAGTAAGCAAGATACAGGAGCAGTTGCGATTTCAGAATCGACGCAGAATGCCATCAAATATATTATGGTGGCGGACCCTAAAAAAATTTTTTCGTTTGAGTTGTCAGAAAAATGTAGGAAAGAGTTGGAATTAGTGGCGAATATTTATTTGAATGAAAAGTTGGAGAAAGAGTATAAGTTGGAGAAATTTTTTTAGAAGAGGAGTACAAAATGCCAAGTTATGTAATTCATATTTGCTTAGCAGAAGAATATGCGAGAAAACATAAAGTCGAGAACAAAGCAGAGTTTATAGAAGGGACGATTTATCCGGATACGATTAAGCCACAACCGAAAGGAATTACGCATTATTCGCCATATTGGTCGTCTGATACGAATTTGTATGAATTTTTGCTGGATAAAAAATTAGATTGCAGTTATAACGAAGGATATTTTTTGCATTTGTTGGCAGATTGCATTTTTTATAATCGCTATTTTCCAAATCATAGAAACGTAGAGCGCTCATTGCTTAGAAGGGATTTTGATAGAATAAGTTCAAAATTGATTCAAAAGTATAAAGTAGAACAAATTCCAGAAGTGGCGAAAAAATATGTGATTGCAGAGGAAGGCGAAACGGTTGAATATCATTATGATAAAGTTGTGACGTTTATTGAAGAAGTTTCGAACTATGATTTGCATGATTTAGCGCAAGATATTTTGGAGAGGAAGGATTATCATTTTTTGATTAAGAATGTAAAAAACGATTGACTTATTTTCTACAAATGTGATATAATAAAAACAAGAAGATGACAATTCCACAAACGTGGTTGCCACTAAGAAGTATTGCACATCTGTCACCGGCAAAGCGAAGATGTGCATTGTTTTTTTATTCCGTATTTTTTATTCATCCAGTGCTTAATCATCATTTTCTTGTAAGAGCTATTAAACTACAATCATTTACGTTTGTCTATATTTTTATGGATTTTATTATAAAATATAAGGATAAAATATATAATTAACTTTAATTCACCAAAAACGTCCAGAAACATTTGTAATTGACTAAAATTGGACTTGACAAAATAGGGAAAATATGTTATATATTTATAAAATAGGAATCATTCCTATTTTAAGGAGCTTGATTCATGGAAAATTACTCTAAGCAAAGAGAAGAAATTATCGACATTATAAAGAAATTGTATCATCATCCGACGGCGGAAGAAATTTATTTTTTGGCAAAACAAAAAGACCCAGCAATTAGTAGAAGTACGGTTTATCGAAATTTGAAATTTCTTTCGGACAAGGGGGATGTTATGCAGATTGCTGTATCAAATGGTCCAGACAGATATGACTACATTAATGAACGTAAAAAGCATGGACATGTAATTTGCACAAAATGCGGAAAATTGTACGATTTTGATTATGATTTGGATATTGAGCAGGTAAAACAAAATATTTTTAATCAAACTGGAGTAGAAATTTTAGATGATGGAATTGCCATCAAGGGAATTTGTAATTCTTGTAAAATAGGAAAAAAGCTCGAAAATTAATTTTAGGAGGGAAAAATATGCCAGAATTGAAAGGTACAAAAACACAAAAAAATTTGATGGAGGCGTTTGCAGGAGAATCACAAGCAAGAAATAAATATACGTATTTTGCAAGTGTTGCTAAAAAAGAAGGATATGAGCAAATTGCTGCGATTTTTGAGGAAACAGCACAGAATGAAAAAGAGCATGCAAAAATGTGGTTCAAAGAATTAGGAGGAATTGGTAGCACAGCAGATAATTTAAAAGCAGCAGCTACTGGCGAAAACTTTGAATGGACTGACATGTATGATAGAATGGCGAAAGAAGCCAGAGAAGAAGGATTTGAAAGAATTGCTTATTTGTTTGAAGCAGTTGGCAAAATAGAAAAAGAGCATGAGGAAAGATATAAGAAATTATTGGAAAATGTGGAAGGCGATTTGGTATTTTCGAAAGACGGAGATAGAATTTGGAAATGTAGAAATTGTGGACATATTTGTATTGGTAAAAAAGCACCAGAAGTTTGTCCAGTATGCGCTCATCCAAAAGCATTTTTCGAAATTAAAGCAGAAAATTATTAATCGAAAAATGAAGAAAAATAGTCTGCAATTAGGATGTAAGATTCTAATTGTAGACTATTTTTTAATTTTATTGCAACATGCCTAATACTAAAATGCCTAGATTTTCTCGATAAATCGCATCGAATTGCGAAATGGGAAGTGGATTTGTGCCTAAACCAACTTCAATTGTGAAACCAGGGCGATTATAATAATATACAAACCAATCTTTGTATCCGGCAAAGCTAGAAGCAGTTGGAACTTCTTCCACAGTATAGCCAGAAACTTGTGCAAAAAGGTTGGCAATTTGTGTCGAATTTGGTGGGGTGATGTCCTGATATTTGTAGTAAATAACACGACCTTGGGTATGATAAGTAATCATTAATGTAAAATTATGGCGTAAAGTAAAATTGTATAAGGCAACGGATTCGGGAGCTGTTAGTGGACCATATCCTACAAAATCGCGTGGTGCAGGTTTGTCAAAACCTTGCTCGTATTTAATTTCTCTGGCTTGTTCCCAACCAGCGGGAAATTGAAGGTTCAAGTCGATGCCCTCAATATTGGCTTTCCATCCACTTGGAAATGGAATTTCTGGAAAATTATGAGCAATCGCCTGTGCCTGATTATAGGCACGTGAACCTTCTGCAATTAGACCAGTTACCAAATCTACGCCATCTGGATTAACCATTGGCACCAAATAAAGCGAAACATCCGAAAACAATTGCCTTGGATTATTTCCGAAAATTGGCATGTTGTTGACATAGCTTTTCGATAAATTTTCCAAGAATTTCATCAGTAACGGCGCTGTAATCCATTCATTTCCGATGGGTTGCGGCGCAATAAAAAACTTCCTTTGCACCATTTCCAAATTTAATAACTGGCAAATTTTTGCCTAAAACGCTTGTGCCAATGATGGACATATCTAAAAAGGGATAAATTGTTTTAAGCGCTGACAAATTCATTTCCATAAAATCGGAACAATAGCTAATATTCGTTGGCACAACAGAGCCAAAAGGCACAATAATTTTTTGCCCAATTTGCAAACTATCTGGTTCAATGTCTGGATTTGCGAAAAGTATACTATTTACTGTAGTGGAAAAATTTTGGGCAATTTTGGTAAGCGTGTCGCCATTTTTAACGGTGTAGTTTGTGTAGCCGTTTATGTATGGGAATAGTGCATCCCAGGTAGCATTTCCCACGATGCCGTCAATTGGCAAACCAAAATTTCGTTGAAAGTTTTTGACAGAATTTTCAGTTTGTGTTCCAAAAAAGCCGTCAATACTACCGCTGTAAAAGCCAAGCTTTTTGAGCGTACTTTGCAAAAGTTCGACATAAGGTCCAGAGTCATTTAAACGTAAAATAACCATGATAAAAAATCCTTTCTATTTAATTTATGTATAATATGAAAACTTCTTGAAATGTGTGAAATAGAAAGAAGATATTACAATTTTGTAACATATTTGAATGCTCTTGACAAATGAAAATGTATAATGTTAAAATATAATTATATTATAGTTAACAGTAATGGAGGAAAACAAATGAAAAAACAAAACCGGAATCACACTAATAACCTTGGTTGTAACAATTATTATCCTATTAATTTTAGCAGGCATAACCCTAAAATTACTAAACAGCGGCGATGGCATCATCATCCAAGC
>CANSTR010000046.1 GCA_947649935.1 uncultured Clostridia bacterium | reverse complement strand
TTTTTTAAAAAAAAATTTGTGTGTTGGGTTTTGGTGTTTAAATTTTTTAAGTTTTTGGTTTTTTTTTTTTTGTTTTTTCGTGCGTTAAACTTGTTTTTTTAATTGGTATATAAAAAAACCGCCCTTTTTTTAAAAATACAAAACCCGCCGCTTTTGTGCTATTACTTAATTATTTTTGTCTTTCCTCTTCTCTTTCTTCCTCTTTTGCTGGAACATCTTGCGTTTTTCCTTCCTCTGGATTCAAAGTTTCCTCAATTTGTTTCATCAATTTTATTTTCGTCACTTCACCTTCTCTAGTTACATCTGTTGGTTTCTTACCAGCAATTCCTCTATCCTCTATAATTTCTTTTGCCTCTTTTTTGTACTTATCTGTCACCTCTTCATCAAAATCTATCGTTTGACTTTCAGGTTCTTCCTCCAATTCTACTCCCGTTTCTTCTGGCGCCTCATCTCTCATATTGGGCAAGTCGTCAAAATACGCTTCATACTCTTCTTCTGGATTTTCTTTTTTCTCCTCGGTTTCATCTTTTTCTTGCAACATTGCCTCTAATTCTGGAATAAAATCTCTTGCAATTTCACAATAATAATCGATTTCTCTTAATTCCCCCTTTAACTCATGTGCTTCCTTATTATCTGCTCCCCCACCATTTTTATCGCATGATTCATTCATTTTTTCTTCTTGTATTGTATAAACAGCAGACAATTGTTCTTCTGCGCCTTTTAATGTTGCAAGCATTTCCTTCATTCTTGAAACAGCATGTGTTTCATAAAAGTCATCTTCATGCATTTGTGAAACAATTTCATCTATTTGATTACAATATTTACCAACTTCGTTCTCTGAATTTCTCATTTCTTTTTCGCTCCTTTACATCAATTTCTTTAGCATAGAATCCATCTCTTGTTTTGCCATTTCTTCACGTTGATTAACTTGCTTTAAAAGGTCTTTTAATTCATCCAGAGATGCGGTATTCAAATTTGTACTTTTTCCTTCAAATTCAATATTTCCTAAATTATTCATCCTTTTCTCCTCACTATTTCATATTTTCGAATATTGCATTTGTTTCATCTTTGGCTTGCCTCATTTTGGCTACAAAATAAATCATTTCTTGATAAATATTTTTCATCACATCTGGCAATTTATTTTCTCTCATCTCCAATTCAACATTGATTGGCTCGATGCAATATGTATGAAACTTGGTTTTTCCTGTAAAAATATTCTTGATTTTGTTCAAAAATTTCGCAAACATTCCTTCTTCTCTCAAAGAAACCTGACTTCCTTTATCTCCAAACAAACTATTTAATTTACGTTCTGCCTGACTGGCACATTGGGTTAATTCTTTTTCGCATTCTTCGATAATGACATCGTAATTGTCTTTTTTCTGCAAACAAGCTAGCATTTTTTTCTGATATTCCTTGACCAATTCCTTTTTAGAAACACCTTTTGCTTCTGTTTTAATATCCGAACTTTTTTTAAAATTAGTGATTGCAATTTTTTGATTGCATTCTGCCTCTTGCAATTCTAATTGCATATTCATAAATAATTGATTGTATTGATTGATAATTTGCGTTAACTGTTCTTCATATTTTGCTCTGATTTCATCATAAATTTCTTGATAATCGCTTAAATCCTGTCCATAAAATTCAGCTTGTTCCTCAAAATTCGCTTCTAATGCTTGCATTTTTCGGTCCATAACTCTTTGTACTGTTTTCATAAAAATTGCTGTTAAAAGCTTAGATTTGGTAATTTCTAAATCATTTAATTCTGACAATTTTTCAATCCATTGTACATTTTCATTACTTTTTTTCATCTAAATTTTATTCTCCTTCATTTGTATTGATTTACTATTATTATACACAAAATGAAAAAAAAAGCAATAGTTTTTTACTATTACTTTTAAAATTTTTTATTTCATAAAAAATTTTACTAGAAAAGTTAAAACTTTTCTAGTTTAAAAATTAATTTTTCTAGCTCAAAAATTAATTTTTCTAATTTAAAGTTTAAATACTTCTATTATAAAGCGCGAGCGAAATTTTGCTTTGCAAAATTTCTCACGCTCCTATACACCATATTTTTTCTTAAATCTGTCTGCTCTACCACCCGTTGTATTTTGCTTTAAATTCCCTGTCCAAAATGGATGACATTTTGAGCAGATATCCACTTTCATTTCTGCCTTGGTTGAATTTGTTTCAATTACATTTCCGCAAGCACAGATGATTTTTGATGTTGTGTAATTTGGTTGGATTTCTGTTTTCATTCGATTCACCTCTCTCTTCCTTGTTTTAAAAATTTTATCTTATTTATCATACCACAAGTTTTTGAATAATGCAAGCATTTTTTAATTAATTACCACAATTGTTTCTTCCTCATCGTCTTTTTCATGTTTGATTTCTTCTGCTTCGTTTTCATTTTCCTTTTCTTCTTCCCTCTCAGAAGCCTTTTCCTCATAGCCACTATCGGTCGAACTGATTTGTCCTCCGACGCTTTTTAGTTGAATATCCAAAGAAGTTCTCGACACTAATTTATGCATCACATTATAAATACACGCCAAAATACAAACTGCTAGTAGAACTTTTTTCCAAACTTTAGCCATCATCGCGTTTCTCCTTTTTTCTAGAACCCTTTTCTTTGATTATACCATTTTTTTCGCAAAAAGTCAAATTTTTTACACAATCTCTTTGACATACTTTTTAAACATTTTTCCACGTTCTGCAAAATTTTTAAACATATCAAAACTTGCACTCGCTGGCGAAAATAGTACAATATCGCCCTGTACGGCTATACTTTTCGCCACTTCTACCGTTTCTCTTAAATCCGTACATTTATGAATTTTCATCTTTTTATCCTGATTTTTCAACTCTTGTTTAACCGCTTTTTCAATTTTTCCACTCGTCGCACCAAGCAAAATCAATTCTTTACAGTTTTCCACAATCGGCTTTGCCAGTGGTGTGTAATCCAAGTTTTTATCATAGCCACCTGCAATTAAAATAATGTTTCTCAAATTAAATGCATTTAACCCAGCCATGGTTCTCGTTGGACTTGAACTAACCGAATCGTTGTACCACTTGATTCTGTCTTTGGTCTGAACCACCAATTCCAAGCGATGCTCCACTCCTTTGAATTTCAAAATTGTTTCACACGCTGTTTGACTATCGACCAAGTCTTTTGTCGCAATCAAGGCTGCTGCCGCATTTTCGAAATTGTGAACCCCACGAATTTTCATTTCTTTGGTATCCAAAATATGACTTCTCAAGCCATTTTCGCAATATTTAATTTTGTTATCATCCACAATATAACCATTCGGAAGCTTGCTTTTGCTACTGAAAAACATTACTTTTCCAGGCGCTTCCTGCTCAAAACTTTTGGTGATTTCGTTGTCATAATTCAAAACCAACAAGCCATTTTCATCTTGGTACTTAAAAATATTTTTCTTGGCTTCAATATATTCTTCCATACTTTCATGTTTATCCAAATGATTTGGCGTAATATTTGTTATCACGGCAACATCTGGGCTGATTTTCATATCCATCAACTGAAAACTGCTCAGCTCCAGCACAACGATATCCTCTGGTGTCATTTCGCCTATTTTCGTAAACAGTGGCGTTCCAATATTGCCACCCAAAAATACGTGATATTCTTTGGCTTTTAAAATTTCGGAAATCAAGGTCGTTGTGGTCGTTTTTCCGTCGCTTCCTGTTACACCAATGATTTTGCAAGGACACAGTTCAATCACCATTTCAATTTCGGTTGTGATAATCGCGCCTCTTTGCGCTTCTGCGACCAAATATGGATTGGTTGGCAAACAACTTGGCGAGCGAAAAATCAAATCAAATCCAACTAATTCTTCCAAATAATTTTCACCAAATGACATTCCCATTCC
Organism: uncultured Clostridia bacterium; assembly: GCA_947649935.1. Lineage (GTDB taxonomy): Bacteria > Bacillota > Clostridia > TANB77 > CAG-508 > Scatovivens. The sequence continues at coordinate 8,177 of CANSTR010000046.1, read as the reverse complement.
GTAATTTGTGATTTTTCTGACAATTTTTCGATCCAAATCCTTCACTTCTGTTCGGTCAAAAACGGTTACTTGTGCCTTTAATTCATACAAATAATCAATTAACGGCAAATTACTAACGCCCAAGCCAATCACAGCCACTTTTCTTCCCGACAAATATTGATTAAATTCCTTTAACTTTTCATTTTCATATTCCAAATTGATTCAGCCTCCTTTAGATTTCAACAACTTCTTCTAGCTTCATCTTTTGCAACACTTCCTCCGCCGATTCTTCCACTGTTTTACAATCCGTTACATCGATTTCTATGGTGCTTGGCGAATAATCATAAAACCCACTTTTTTTCTGCAATTCATCTCTTCTTATCACATTTTCTCGAATTTCTTCGATAGTTTCTTCTTTTTTATATTGCATCCATTTGCGTTTGACTCTTTCTTCTAAATCCGCCACAATAAAAAAGTGATAATCACACATTGGATAGATTTTCATGGTAGCCCTGCCAGAAAAAATGACATGATATTTCTGTTTTAACTCCTCAATCAAATCATGCACAAACGCAAATGCTTTTGTATTTTCAGCTGTGTTGCTCACTTCTGAAACCGCCAATGACGTTTCTTTTGCCTGCAAATCTTTTTCGCTTAATTTTGTGCCATTCGCATAAACAACCGTTTCTCGATTTTCCAGTCTGACTTCTATTTTCAACAAATCAATCAACTCACGAATGTTTAAACTTTTCCCACTGTTTCGCATACTTGAAATGGTCGTGCCATTTTTCATCATGATAAAAACAATTGCTCGATATAAATTCCCTGCATCTAACAAAATAGAATTCGGAATTTTTTTCAGCAACTCATGACAAATACTCGTCTTTCCACTTCCCACCAAACCTTCAATTCCTATCACCATATTCATCAATATCTACTTCTCCAATTTATTTGATTGTTTTATTATACTATAAAATGAAACAATTTGCAACCTATTCAAGAAGTTTTTCTAATTCTTCCATTTTATTTTGGTAAAATTGGATTGCCTCTTCATAGGGCGCATTTGTTTCCAAATCGACACCCACCATTTTTAGTAAGTCAATTGATTTGCGTGAACATCCTTTTTTTAACATTTCAAGATAGGTTTCAACAAAACCATTTTGTCGTTTCAAAATCTTGCTTGCAATCGCAATCGCACTGCAAATTCCAGTTGCATATTGATATACATAAAAACAGCGATAAAAATGTGGAATGCGTAACCAACCATATTTTAGATTTTCATCGAAAGTAACTGCTTCGCCAAAATATTTTTGAGTCAAGCCGTAATAAAGCTGGTTCAAATCTTCACTCGAAAGCATTTCTCCTTTCTCTATTGCTTCATGAACCGTTTTCTCAAATTCTGCAAACATGGTTTGAACAAATAAAGTTCCCCTAATTGTTTCAAGAAGTTCATACAATAATTCTGCTTTTTTCTCACAGTTTGTTTCTTTTTTGATTTGATAATCTGCCAACAAAATTTCATTGACTGTAGAAGCTACTTCTGCCATCATAATGGTATAATTGCTATCCATGATATTTTGTGCGCTGTCTGCATAATACGAATGCATGCTATGCCCCAATTCATGTGCAATGGTGCTTACATCATTCTTGGTTCCTATAAAATTTAGCAACACATAGGGATGCACGCCATACACACCCATATTGTAGGCTCCTGAGCGCTTATTAGGCTTTTCCCAAACATCTATCCAGCGATTTTCAAATCCTTCTTTTAATTTTGTAGTATACACATCTCCCAAAACTTGCAAAGCCTCTAAAACCTCATTCTTGGCTTCTTCAAAAGAAATCTTATCCTCTTCTGTTTCAAATGGATTTTGATACATATCATACCAATGCATGGTTTCTAAATGCAACATTTTCTTTTTGAGTTTCATGAAACGATGATTGGCTTGTAAATTTTGATTAACTACCTCTACCAATTTTTCATAAACTTGAAGGCTAGAACCTTCTTTTTGAACTGCACTTTCTAAAGAAGATGCATAATGACGTAATTGACTTGTAAACGTTCTTTCTTTGACGCGTGTCAAATACAATTCGGTTATGGTATTTTCAAATTCGCTGTACTTGCCTACCATCAAATCAAAGGCTTGTTTTCTGACCCTTTCATTTTTACTTTTCAAAAACTTGGAGTAAGTGCCATAGGTCAATTTCACTTTTTGCCCATTTTCATCTGTCAATTCGCCAAATTCAAATTCGGTATTGGTTAATATGTCATATGTGTTTTTTGGGCTTGCAAAAATTTCGCTATACTTGGCTAACAGTTGTTCTTCGGTTTCAGATAAAATATGCTTTTTCTCTTCTAAAATATCCTGCAAAATTCTCTGATAGCGAATTAATTTTCTATCTTGTAAAAAACTTTTTAACGTTTCTTCCTCAATTTTCGTAATTTCTGGCACAATAAAAGCGGTTTTGCTTGCCATTGTTGCATCCAACTTTTCGACTTCTTTGAATAACTTCATGGCATCCTGATTTGCCATATTCAAATGGTAATTTAACATGCCATAGGCATATAATTTTTCACAATCTTCTAGCGCTTTTTCGTAAAGTTCATAGCATTCGTATAAATTTTGACTACTGTCTTTCAATTTTCCTTGGTATTTTTGGATCTGTTCCAAAGTTTGCTCTAAGTGCTTTTTACAGTTTTCAAAACTTTCTTGCGTATCAAAAATATCTTTTAAATTCCACGTATCTTTTTCTTCCATATTCACTCTGCCTTTTCTAGAAAAAGAGCTGTAAAAACTTCATCTTCTTAAAAGAAGAGCGCACGAAATTGAGGGTCACGCCCAAAATTTCTTACGCAATCTATTGAGTTTTTACAACCCCTTTCTATTGTAAAAATATCTTTATTTTAAGTAAATCTATAAGCCGGGTTCTGTCGTGAATAGTCATTTATCTAGGATATACATTGCTGCATACCTCAAGCCACTCAAGTAGAATTAGCAGAGACTTTAAAGAGCTAAGTTTCTCTTTCTACAAGGTGTTGCTCCGGATGGGGTTTACACTGACGCAGTCTATCACTAGACCACCGGTGAGCTCTTACCTCACCTTTTCACCTTAACTAAAGTTATCGTGCAAATTCTCCTTCACTTAAAAATCGAGTAAATTTTTGCTACGCAAAAATTTCCACGATAACTTTAGCTGTTCTTTTCTGTTGCACTTTCCCTAAGGTCACCCTCGCTTGACGTTATCAAGCATCCTGCTCTTTATGGAGCCCGGACTTTCCTCTCATGATTTCTTTCGAAATTCATCAGCGACTATTCAATTTACTTAATTTTATTATACCACATTTTGTCACAAACGTCAAATTTTCTTTTTAATCATTTTTAACGCTTTTTCTCTCGTGACAACAAGCACATGTTCGCACCCGCAAGCATTTGAACTTGAAGTCCACGCCAACGCGCGTAATTTCCCACGTTTTGCTGCCACACGGATGCTGTTTTTTCATTTCAATTTTATCACCAATGTTATATTCCATTTTACCTCTTTTTAGATTCTTTTTAATATTTCCTCTTTTCCCAATACTTGCATAATCTCATACAAATCCGGCGTTTGGCATCTGCCCGTAAGGGTCACGCGAAGCACGGTGCTAATGTCGCCAACATGTCCTTTGTAGGCATCTGGATTGGCTTTGTATTCTTTCACTTCTCGGCTATAGCCCAATTCTTCCGCCAAATCTTTCATTTTATCAAACCATGTCTGTTTGTCGTCATTTTCATCATAATATTTTTCAAAATACAAATTCACAATTTTCGCAATTTCCTCTTTGTCCGTTATTTTTTGATACTCAAAATCCGTATTATTTTTGTCAAATTGATACATATACAAAATAGCATATTTCAAATCAGACCATTTGCTAATATCTTTTCTAGGCTTTACATTTCCACGCTCAATCCCCAAAACTTCTAGTGAATATTCTTTATTTTCTAGCAATTTAGCAAGTTCGTCATCATACTCTTTTGCCCAAGCCAAAGCTTCTGTATAGACTTCCTCAGCTGTGTATTTCGAAATCACATTTTTCGAAACATCCAACATTTTTGTCATGTCAAAAAGCGCTCCACTTACGCCCATTTTTTTCAAATCAAAATCAAATTCTTCCAAGCTTTTTTCTGGATTTTGCTTTCTCCATATTTCAAAATTAGAATTCGCAATATTCATCAAATATTCTTTGACCGACTGCTTTGGAATTCCTTCTTCTTTATAGAAACTCACGGCAGCTTCTGGGTCTTTACGCTTGCTTAATTTGCGCTTTCCGCCATCTTCTGTTTTCATCAATGGTGCAATGTGCGCATATTTTGGTGGTTTAAAACCTAGCACATAAAACAATTGCAAATGAAGTGGCACCGATGGCAACCATTCATCCCCACGAATGACTAAGGTTGTGCCCATTAAATGGTCGTCAATGGCGTGTGCAAAATGATACGTTGGAAGTCCGTCTGACTTGATAATGACGATATCTTGGTCGTTTTCCGGCATATCTACTCCGCCTTTTATGGCATCTTTGTGCTTGATTTTTTTGTCTGGATTTCCTGGCGATTTCAAACGAATGATATAACTTTCGCCATTTTTAATTTTGTCAAAAGCCATTTGAATTGGCATATTTCTACATTTTGTCCATTTGCCAAAATAGCCTGTTCTCTCTTTTGCCTTTTCTTGATTGGAACGAATTTGCTCCAAGTCTTCTGGCGTGCAAAAGCATGGATAGGCTAGTCCTTTTGCAAGCAAATCTTTGGCATATGCCTGATAAATTTCTTTTCGCATGGATTGTTTATATGGACCGTACTCGCCAACAAAATTTTCTTCATCACTCATACCTTCATCTGGCTCTATTCCGTAATCTTTCAAAGCGGAAATAATGCCAATAATTCCATTTTCAACTTCTCTTTTTTGGTCGGTGTCCTCAATTCTTAGAAAAAATACGCCACCTGTTTGATGTGCCATCGTTTTTGCTACCAAAGATTGATACAATCCTCCAATATGAACAAACCCTGTTGGGCTTGGTGCAAAACGCGTCACAACTGCGCCGTTCTTTCAAATCTCTTTTTTTATATTTTTCCTCATAATAGGAAATTTCTTTCGCATCTGGAAAAATCAAATTCGCTAACTCTTTATTATCCATCATTCTCTCCTTTTTTCATAATTCCTATCTAGTGTATCATTTTTTCGCCTATTTGTAAATATTTATTTTTGACTCTCTTGATTTTTTTTCGAATTATGATATAATGTGTGCATAAAATAAAAGTAAAGGGGGAAATGCAAAATGGTAAATCTTATCTTTTCAATTCTTATTGTGATTGGGGGAATTCCTATGATTATTGCTCCAAAAAAAATAACAGAGCGTGAGAATTCTAAAATCAAATCAGAAATGGGTGTTAGAATTTGTGGAATTGTTTTAGTGGTACTCGGTATTGCTAGTTACTTTATTTAACACACTACATATGGGTGCTTTCTAGCACCTTCTTTTTTGAAAAAATGAATGAATTAAAAGGAGAAAAAAATGATTGATTTTACAAACAAAAATTTAATTAAATTAAAAATGACCAACAATTCAGAAGGAGAAACTGCAGTAAAAGACCTTTTAATCGACAATGAAACGGTTCAATTTTCTTTCGTTTCTATGCGTGATAAATTAGTTTTTACGGACAAAAGAATGATTGCTGTGAATGTTCAAGGAATCACTGGCAAAAAAATCGATTATACTTCGATTCCGTATTCTAACATTCAAGTTTATTCTGTTGAAACTTCTGGTAACTTTGACCTAGATTCTGAAATCGACATTACGATTAGCGGACTTGGTACAGTGCGTTTCGAATTAAATGCACAAACTGATATTAAACAATTAGGAAAATTTATGTCTTCTAAGATTTTATAAAAACATAATAAAAATACCAAGCCCTTATGACTTGGTATTTTTGTATTTTGTTATACCTCCATAATAATCGGCAAAATCATCGGATTTCTCTTCGTCGTCTTATAAATGTATTCTCGTAAAGAATCACGAATCGTGCTTTTGATGGTACTCCAATCAGTGATGTTGTTAGCAACACATCTGTCGATTTCCTTTCGAATCACGACTTTCACATCATCCATCAAATTCTCAGATTCACGCACATACACAAATCCTCGTGAAATCAAATCTGGTCCTGCGACCACTTCACCAGTAGCCGAATCCATTGTTAACACAACAATAATCAATCCATCTTGCGACAAATGTTGTCTATCGCGCAGCACAATATTTCCAACATCGCCAACACCTAAACCATCCACCATAACTTTTCCAAATGGCACCGTTCCACTCAATCTTGCACGTTTATCATCTAATTCCAAAATGCGACCATTTGTCATCAAGAAAATATTTTTTGGATTGACGCCCATCAACTTGGCTGTTTCACTATGCGCAATCAAATGACGATATTCGCCATGCACTGGAATAAAATATTTTGGCTTGACCAAAGCAAGCATCAATTTTTGCTCCTCTTGGCAAGCATGTCCGTGATACGTGAACATCCGCAAGCGAACTATACACCACTTCTGCACCAATTTTCATCAAATCATCAATGACTTTTGCCACAAATTTCTCATTTCCTGGAATTGGCGTTGCTGAAATAATCACCAAATCATTCGCAGAAATATGCACTTTTCGATGCTCGCCAGTCGCCATTCTGGTCAGCGCCGACATTGGCTCTCCTTGGCTTCCTGTCGTAATAATCACCAATTGCTCATCTGTGTAATTTCCAATCATATCAATATCAATGAATACATTTTTTGGAACATCAATATAGCCTAATTTCATGGCTGTTTCAATCATATTTACCATACTTCTTCCAGAAACTGCAATTTTTCGATTATTGGCAACTGCGGAATTCACAATTTGCTGAATACGATACACATTGGAAGCAAAAGTCGCTACTACGATTCTTTTTTTGCAATTGATAAATAATTTGTCAAAAACCTCACCAACTGTGCGCTCTGACATCGTATAACCTTTTCGCTCTGCGTTTGTACTGTCTGACATAAGCGCCAAAACACCTTGGTTTCCAAGCTCCGCCAAACGTCCAAAATCCATGGTATCATCATTGATTGGTGTATAATCAATTTTAAAATCGCCTGTATGCACAATCACACCAACTGGTGTATGAATGGCAAGCGCCACGGCATCTGGAATACTGTGACAACTTTTTATAAATTCCACCTGAAATTTTCCCAAGGTAATCGTGTCACCTTGTTTGACTGTGTGTAATTTCGTTTGCTTGGTCAAACGATGTTCTTCTAATTTATTCGTAATCAACCCAACCGTCAATTTTGTCGCATAAATTGGGACATTAATTTGCTTCAAAAAATACGGAATCGAACCAATATGGTCCTCATGCCCATGCGTTATCACCAAACCTCGAATGCGGTCTTTATTTTTCACCAAATACGTAAAATCTGGAATCACCAAATCAATTCCCAACATATCATCTTCTGGAAAAGATACGCCACAATCTACCAAAATAATATCATTTTCATATTCAAAAACCGTGATATTTTTTCCGACTTCTTGCAACCCTCCCAATGGAATAATTTTTAGTTTATTTTTCTTAAAAACAACATCTTCACTTTTCTTGCCATTTTCTCGTTTTTGAGCCATTTCTCTAGGCTTTCTATTTGTTCTTGGAAGTCTTTTTATCTCTTTTCCAACCTCTTTTTTTACATTCTTTTTCACAGCAGATTTCATACGATTTGCATTCGTTCTGCCTTTCACAAATCCCTCGTTTTTTCTTTCCATTTTTCTCTCCTTTTCTTCCGTATCAATTTTTCAACACATTTTTAATTTATAAAATTTTCCAAAAAATATACACCGAAAAATCTTTCTTTAAAAAAAGAAAGTTTTCTATTCTCTATTTTTTCCGTACTAAAAACTGATAAAATAGCATAAATTCCCTAAAATGCTATTTTCTAAAATTCATTTTTATTAAAAACCGAACACATCAATACTTTTTATAAATCTCATTCTTGTATCAATAAAATTGATCACTCATACTTTGTATTATATTACAACTTTTTCCAAAAGTCAAGCACATTTTTATTTTGTATTTTTCTAAAATTTTACTGTCCATTCAAAAAATAATAGCAACAAAAAATCAATATATAATTTATGCAAC
>CANSTR010000045.1 GCA_947649935.1 uncultured Clostridia bacterium | reverse complement strand
TGCTAGACGAGAAATTGGAAGAAAAATTAGTTGCAAAATTTGAAGAAATGCTAGATCAGAAGTTGGAAGAAAAATTAGTTGTAAAAATTGAAGAAATGTTAGACGAGAAATTAGAGGAAAAATTAAATGAAAAACTAGACGAAAAATTAGGAATTTTAGAGTACAAGTTAGAACAAAAAATTACGGAAGACATAGAAAAACTAAGAAAAGAAATGTTGGACTAATTTTTCTTATTTGAACAAGAATATGGGGACAAAATTGTATCCATGGGAGATTATATTCTAGTAGATAAGGATAAAAATGAAATAAGAAACAAACAAGTTACTCAATTGGAAAACAGAGTGGAAAGACTGGAAGTGAAAAGTCTTGTGTATGAGAATGATATTTTCAAGTTACAACATCAAATGTGACGAAAAAATTCATAAGCGAAATCTCGTCATGAATTTCAAAAATAAACGGAGAGCATATCTATTATTTTTAAATTAAGAAGTAATAGATATGCTCTTTGTTCAAAAGCGAAAAAAGTGAGAAAGATTCATTTTTTTCTCTAAAAAGATAGACAAATTAGAAAATTAGAGATAAAATAAAAGAAAAAATTACGGAAGAGGAGTTTTTTATGGAAACAGTAAAAACGAAAAATCAAAAAGGCGCGATTTCAATGTTTGTGTTAATGGCAATGTTGTTTTTCTTGGTAACCGTTGTGGGAATTTATACGATTGGTTCAAAAAGGGCGCAAACGCAGACGGAATCTGTGCAGTTGGTCAAAGAAAAATATTATACAGAAGGAGAAGAAAATACGATTTTTGAGCAACGCGTATCGAATAGCACGACGAATATTCCCATTTACACCAAAGAACAATTATGGTCAATGGGAAGTGGAAAAGAAGTGGAGATAGAAGGCGTGATTTACCATTTTGCAGCAAGCGCGACGTATGAATTGAAGAATGATATTGTCGTGAATATAGAGGCAGATATGAAAATGGTAAATGAAGCAAATCTAACCAAAAATGGATACGAAATTTATTATTATAATGTAGAAAACAATCAATATTACAATTTAGCAAGTAGTGAGGAATACGATTTGCAAAAAGATGGCTATTATTTCAAAAGAAAAGAAATGCAGTCTTTTATTTGAAATTTACCTTGACTTTTTTGCTGAAAAAATATAAAATAACTAAATAATGAGAAAAAACGGAGGTATTTGTATGGTCGAGTCAATGGAAAAAATTGTGAATTTGTGTAAAGCAAGAGGTTTCATTTATCCGGGTTCTGAGATTTATGGCGGTTTGGCAAATACGTGGGATTATGGACCTTTAGGAGTCGAGTTGAAAAATAATGTGAAAGCTGCTTGGCGCAAGAAATTTATTCAAGAACAACCAAACATTGTAGGTCTAGATGCAGCCATTTTGATGAACCCAGAAACATGGGTCGCATCGGGTCATGTTGGTGGGTTTTCTGACCCCTTAATTGATTGCAAAGAATGTAAAACGCGTCACAGAGCGGATAAATTAATTGAAGAATGGGCGCATGCACAAGGCAAAGACATGATTGCAGACGGCATGACAGATGAAGCGATGATTGCATTCATTAACGACAATCAAATTCCATGCCCAAATTGCGAAAAAACCAATTTTACGGAAATTCGAAAATTCAATTTGATGTTCAAAACATTTCAAGGCGTGACCGAGGATTCGAAGGCAGAAATCTATTTGAGACCAGAAACGGCGCAAGGAATTTTTGTGGATTTTAAAAATGTTTTGCGTACTTCTCGCAAAAAAATGCCGATGGGCATTGCGCAAATTGGAAAGGCTTTTCGAAATGAAATCACGCCGGGAAATTTCACGTTTCGTACACGTGAGTTTGAGCAAATGGAATTGGAATTTTTCTGCGAGCCAGGAACGGATTTGGAGTGGCATCAGTATTGGAAGGATTATTGCGAAAATTGGCTGTTAAATTTGGGTATCCAAAAGGAAAATATTCGTTTGCGTGACCATTCGCCAGAAGAATTGGTGTTTTATAGCAAAGCCACAACCGATATTGAATTTGCGTTTCCATTTGGCTGGGGCGAACTTTGGGGCGTTGCGGACCGAACAGATTACGATTTGTCGCAACATATGAATCATTCGAAACAAGATTTGTCTTACCAAGACCCAGAAAACAATAAAAAGTATGTGCCATACGTCATTGAGCCATCTTTGGGTGCAGACCGCGTTGTGCTTGCCTTTTTGTGTAACGCTTATGAGGAAGAAAAATTGGAAGACGATGATTCCAGAATTGTGTTGCATTTGCATCCAGCGCTTGCACCATATAAGGTTGCAGTTTTGCCATTGTCGAAAAAATTGAGCGAAAAAGCGATGGAAGTATATAGCAATTTATCAAAGAAATTTATGTGCGACTACGACGAAGCAGGTTCCATCGGAAAACGTTACAGAAGAGAAGATGAAATCGGAACGCCATATTGCGTAACCGTGGATTTTGATACAGAAAACGATGGCTGTGTCACAGTTCGCGACCGTGATACCATGGAACAAATCCGAATCAAAATCGAAGAGATTGCACAATATATACAAGAAAAATTGGAATTTTAAAACGTAGGGTCGATGCCCACATCGAACCTCAAAAAATGGCAACATTTGTCGAAAAAATTCATATCATACATAGGTGATATGTATGTTAAAATGTTTAAAAGAATTATATGAAGATGCTAAAAATATAAAAGAAAAGGACCCTGCGGCGCGAAATGTGTTAGAAGTGATGCTGTTGTATTCGGGATTTCATATTTTGGTGTTTCACAAAATAGCGCATTTTTTGTATCGAAAAAATTGGCTATTTTTAGCGAGGTTGTTATCTCAAATCGGAAGATTTTTGACAGGAATTGAAATTCATCCAGGTGCCAAAATTGGGCGAAGGTTGATGATTGACCATGGCATGGGAATTGTGATTGGCGAAACAACTAAAATTGGAGATGATTGCACCATTTATCATCAAGTAACTTTAGGAGGAACGGGGAAGGATACCGTAAAAAGGCATCCAACACTGGGAAACCATGTGATGGTAGGGTGTGGAACCAAGATTTTAGGACCCATCCAAATTGGTGATCATGTGAAAATCGGAGCAGGTAGTCTTGTCCTAAAATCCATACAATCCAATTGTACCGCTGTGGGAGCGCCGATAAATAAAATCATTGTCAAAAATTAGAAAAATAAAAAATGAAATTTTGTAAAAAATAAATAGGAGAAAATGAATGAAAATAGGAATAGTAGGTCTTCCAAATGTTGGAAAAAGTACCTTATTTAATAGTATTACAAAAGCAGGTGCAGAATGTGCGAATTATCCATTCTGCACCATTGAGCCAAATGTTGGTGTGGTGAGCGTGCCAGATGAAAGAGTGGAAAAATTGGCAGAAATTTACAAACCACAAAAAGTCACGAATGCGGTGGTTGAATTTGTGGATATTGCAGGGCTAGTCAAAGGCGCAAGCAAAGGTGAAGGTTTAGGCAATCAATTTTTGTCCCATATTCGCGAAACAGATGCGATTGTACAAGTGGTTCGTTGTTTTGAAAATTCCAATATTGTCCATGTCGACGGAAGTGTTGACCCAATCCGAGATATTGAAACCATAAATTTTGAATTAATTTTTGCGGATTTGGAAACAATAGATAAAAGACTTGAAAAGGCGAAAAAAATGTTAAAAGCTGACAAAAAGTATCAATTTGAGATTGACACGTTGGAACGAGTAAAACAAGCTTTAGAAGCAGGAAAAGTAGCCAGAAGTCTTGATTACAAAGAAGAAGAACTTGAAATTTTGAAAGATTCCTTTTTGCTGACGATGAAAAAAACATTATATGTTGCCAATATTAAGGAAGATGAAATTGAAAATCGAGACAGTAATGAAAACGTAGGAAAAGTGAAGGAATATGCTCAAAAAGAGGGCTCTCAAGTGATTCCGCTTTGTGTGAAAATGGAAGAAGAACTGAGCAGTCTAGAGCCAGAGGAAAAACAGGAAATGTTAGAGGCAATTGGCTTAGAGGAATCAGGATTGGACAAACTCATCAAAGCAAGTTATCATTTATTAGGATTGATTTCGTTCTTAACGGCTGGCGAGCCAGAAGTTAGAGCGTGGACCATAAAAAATGGAACGAAAGCACCACAAGCTGCTGGAAAAATCCATTCGGATATCGAAAGAGGATTTATCAAAGCAGAAGTCATTTCTTTTGGGGATTTGATGCAGTCAAATGGCTCCATGGTTCAAGCAAAAGAGGCAGGATTGGTGCGTTCAGAAGGAAAAGAATATACCATGCGAGATGGAGATATTGTACTTTTTAAATTTAATGTGTAAAAAATGTGGAAAAATTTACAAAAAAAACTTGCATTAAATTTTTTTTGTGGTATAATATATCTATGTAAAATGTAAGGAGAGATTAATTATGTTAAAAAATGTAAGAAAAAGTAGAGTTTTATTGATTTTAGTAGTTGGAATGTTGACAATGGTTCTATTTGGAAATATTCATACATTGGCGACTGATACACCAAGTAATAATTCCACACCATTAACGATTACAGCTACAACAGCGGATAACACAGAGGCATCAGCCAATAATGTAACAGGTAATACGAATACCAATACAAACACAAATACGAATAGAGCAAGTGTTAATACTTCGAATAATTCAGCAGTTGTATCGGCTTCAGGAAATAACACAAATGCAACAAACAATACCAATAATAATACAAGTACTTATAACAATACAAATACAACAAAAAATAAGAATTTACCATATGCGGGTAGTAGCTATAAGACAATTTTGTTAGTTGCTGTGTTTGCAATTTCTGCTGTGTATGCTTATAAAAAAGTAAGCGATTATAATATGTAAATAAAAAGCATTTTGGCGACTTGAAGTTTGAAGTAGTATTACGAAAACGACAAGTCGTTTTTTTTGAAGAATAGGAGGATTCAAATGAAGAGTTTATTTAGTTATTTAATTTTAATTGTGGCAGTGATATATTGGATTTTTAGAGTGATGGTGTCGTTTATGTATTCTTTGGGACATGAATTTATTTGCATGCCATATAATGCAAACATCGAAATTGCACTTTTATTTTTGACGGTGCCATGTCTTGCTTTTGTTATGAAAAAAAATGTGATTGTTGCAACTTTGTATTTTGGTATGCATGCAGCGTATTTTGGAACGGTTTTATACAATAGTTTGATGGGAGTAGAAACATTGGACTTCATGAATTCCACTTCACTTGCCTTAACTGGAATGGGCGTGTTGATTCCGTTTTTGGTATTTTGTGATGTCATTATCGAGAGAAATAGTGGGCCTGTTAAAAATAAAAATACAGATTGGTATTACACCAATGACAAATACGAAAGAGAATATGACGAAAGAGCTGACCGAAATCAATATAAAATAAGATAGCGAGAAAGAAGAAAATTGAGTTATTCGAATTTTTCGAATAACTCAATTTTTAGAAAAATAAAAATGCATAGGAGGATTTGGTTATGAAAATAATTATGGCATCCCAAGGTTTTACGACGGATGAGATGGAGCAGGAGGTTGCTAAAATTGTTGGGAAACCGGCAAGTGAAATGGATATCGCGATTATCAATGAATCGATGTTTGAAATCGATTCTGGTAGAAGTAAAAGATGGTGTATTCGTGAATTGTCCAATATTGAAAAACATATTGGTGGGAGAATTGATTTTGTTAATGTTAGGGCGCATTCGAAGGATGAAATTAGAAAACGCTTATTGAATGCGGATTTGACGTATATCGTCGGCGGAAAACAACATGTATATGCGCAATTGTTTCACGAAACAAACCTCGTTGATTTGTTAAAAGAAGCTGCAGAAAATCGAGTTTTAATGGGAACGTCTGCGGGTTCAATTGTACTTGGAAAGCAAATTGAAAGTGAGAATTTTTGGAAACAAAAATATCAAATGAGTTTGCAAGAGATTGGTTATCCAGATTTGGGATTTGTGCCATTTAATATCATTCCGCATTATTTAAGAGAAGACCATAAAGAGTGGACAAAGGAATTTTTTAACGCAGTTTTGGCAGATAATCCATTTCCAGTTTATGCTGTTACCGATGCGCAAGCGGTTACTTATGTGGATGGGAAAATTGGATTTATTGGTGGGGAGCCGGATGTTTTTGGAAAGTGAGAGATGGTTTGAATTATAAAATGAAAAGAGGGTATTTATGAGTCCAAATGATAATGAAATAATGATATATGAAGATAAAGATGGTATTACAAAAGTGAATGTTAAGTTTATGAATGAAGATTTATGGATTACGCAAAATCAACTAGCTCAAATATATAAAACGACGCAACAAAATATTAGTTTACATATAAAAAGTATTTATAGTGATGGTGAACTTCAAGAAGATTCAACTAACAAGAAATTCTTGTTAGTTCAAAAAGAAGGAAATAGAGACGTAAAAAGAAACATTGACCATTATAATCTTGATATGATAATTGCTTTAGGGTATCGTGTACAGTCAGATGTGGCTGTAAGATTTAGAATATGGGCTACTCAAAAGTTACATGAATATATCCAAAAAGGTTTTACAATAGATGATGAAAGATTAAAACAAGGCGGCAATCGATATTTTAGGGAACTTTTGCAAAGAATTAGAGATATTCGTTCGAGTGAAAGAAATTTTTATCAACAAGTAACAGATATTTATGCGACAAGTATTGATTATGATCCAAGAAGTGACGTTACAAAGAAATTTTTTGCAACGGTTCAAAATAAACTGCATTTTGCAGTTCATGAACATACAGCTGCGGAACTTATTTATGAAAGTGTGGATAATGAAAAACCGTATGTAGGCATGACTAATTTTAAAGGAGATTATGTTACAATAGAAGATGTAAAGATTGCCAAGAATTATTTGTCAGAAATAGAATTGCAAAGGTTAAATTTATTGGTATCACAATTCTTAGATTATGCAGAATTGCAAGCATTAGAACAAAGAAGTATGAGAATGAGTGATTGGGTAGAAGAATTGGACAATCAAATATTATTGAATAGAAGAAAAATCCTTGAAGGCAATGGAAAGATATCACGTGAAGAAGCAATTGCAAAAGCTGAAAAAGAGTTTAGGATTTATCGTGAAAGAGAAATGAAAGAATTGCAAAGTGATTTTGATTTGATGATGAAAGCATTGCCAAATCACAATGAAGTAAAAAAGGATAGGATATAATTAGAAAAATATGGATTGGAGAAAAAATGCAATTATATATGTCATCACAAAAATTTGGAGATAAAATAGATAGATTAAAAAAGTGGATGAAAGAACATGACAATAAGATATTGCTGATTTTTAATGCACTTGATGCGAAAGATGAAGCGAATATTAATTTTAAAGTAGTAAGAGATGGAGAGGTTAGTTGATGGCACAGGGAATCATAATTGCAGGCTTTGCGACTTGTGGAAAAAGTTTTTAGGCAAAAAATATAGCAATGTAATTGACTTGGAATCAAGTTATTATAAGCATAATGATAGCGAATTGGAGCTTGAAGCGAGAAAAGGGATAAAGAGAAAAGTCAATCCGGAGTGGCCGGAGAATTATTATAAAGCAATTCAAGAAGCTGTGAAAAAATATGATGTGGTCTTGGTTCAGTTGAAACCTGAACATTTTGATTATTTTGATGAAAATCATATCAAGTATCGTATTGCCTATCCCAATATTCATGATTGGGAGGGCGTCAAGAAAAAATGCATCGATCGAGGAAATAACGAAAATTTTATTAGACGACTCGAAGAAGTATTTGTGCCATACTATGAAGATTGTTTGCAGAGAAATTATGAAAAATTTTATATTTTGGATGAAAATGAAACATTGGAGAGTGTTTTGATAAAAAACAATATTGAATTAAGAGTTGGTGATGATGAATAATGAAGAAATATGAAGTAAAAATTGGTGAAGCACTGGGAGATATTAAATTAAGAATGGATAGACAAGAAGTGAGAAATATTTTAGGAGAGTATAAGGAATATAGAGGCAAAGCATTTGGAACTGATAAATTATACGAACAAGATATTTTTAATAATTTTGTTATAGGTTATGATAATGACAACAGAGTTAATTTTATATGTTTTACAAATTTTAAAGAAAATACAGTCATATTTGATGAGATTGACGTTCGTGAATTGGGAAGTTATGAACTATTTTATACAATTTATAAAATGGATCAAAATCTGGATATGGAGTTATGTGGATATACAAGTAATAAACTAGGTATAGGAATAACATACGAAAAGGAAATCATATTGGATAATTTAGAAACAGAAAAGGTTCATGAGAGTTTGGAAAGTTTTGTGATTGCTAGTAAGAATTATTGGAGTAATAATTAAATTAGAAATGAGGAAAATTAAAAAAATAGCAATAGGATATTTTAAATAAAAAACAGCACGTGAAGGATTAATAAATAAATTAGGGCGTGAAGTGATAAAAAAAGAACAATGTCTGTTAGGCTTTTCTCATCCATCTGGTGCTTAATGGACATAGAAAAAAATTTGAAGCAAATAAAGAAGATTTATTAAAAATAATAGATGAATATTTTAAAGAAAGAGAGATGAAATAAATGTCGAATAAGGTCAACATCAATTGGTAAAGCCTGATTTTTGGAAAACCATTTGAAAATCTTGAAAAATAAACATTTCTAAAAAATGAGTTATTACATTTTAGATAAAAATTTATAGGAGAAATAATAAATGATACAAATTATAACTTATGATACAGATAAATATGAACAATATTCAGATGTAAAATTTAAAATTTCTAAATTAGGAGAAATACAAGCATTAGATGATTTTGAAATTTGCATAATAGATTTATGTAATAAAGATATATGGAGAAATGATGGTTCGCAACCAACAAATATTAATTGTTATAGAGATTTACTTACAATAAAAGAAGCAATAATAAGTAGTAGTATTTCCAAAATAGTCATAGTATTACCTCAAAATGAAGATTTTTACTATGATAAGGACTATAGAAATAGTAGATGGTTATTGAGTAAATCTATACAATTAAAAGATAACAAAAGTAATTTAGTGAAAATTATTGATAGTAATTTGGTAAGCTTGGAAAAAGTAAAATTGTCATTTGAAAAAACAAAGACTTTTATTGATACTAAATGTATAGATGCAGATTTTAATTTTAATGACTATCAGGAAGATAAATTTGAAGCTTTAACTTTTTCTAATACTAGTAACAAAATTACAACAATAAAAAAAGATAAAATTTTTATGACTACATTAAAAATTTTAGATGATAAGGATAATTTAAAAATATTTATAGATAATTATTGTAAAGAAAAGCAAGAAAAGGAAGAGATACCAGATTGGGTAAGAAATATAAAATTTTATAATGATGAGCAATTAAAAAAAGATAAAAATGATAATTTAGAAAAAATACAAAATTTAAAAGAAGAAAATATAAAATTAGAAGAGCAATTAGATAAAAATTTAGAGTATAAAAGCATTTTATATACTACTGGTGACGAGTTAGTACAAGTTGTAATGTCAATATTAGATGAATTACTGGATTATGATTCAAGTCAATTTGTAGATGAAAAAAGAGAGGATTTCCTAATAAAAAAAGAAGATATTACATTTATTGGAGAAATTAAAGGAGTAAGTTCAGCAGTAGCAAATAAAAATGTATCTCAATTAGATGTTCATGTACAAAGTTATCTGGATAAATTGCAAGAGGAAAGTACAGAAGAAAAGGTAAAAGGTTTATTAATAATAAACCATCAAAGAAATAAACCTTTAGAAGAGAGACAAGAAGTTCATGAACATCAAAGAAATTTAGCAACGAGAAATGGATCATTAATTATTGAAACACAAACACTACTAAAAATATTTGAAGAATATAAAAAAGGAAAATTAACTAAAGAAAAATGTAAAAAATTGTTTATTGATAATGAAGGATTATTGATAATATAAAAATAATTTATTATGCGAGGAGAAAAAATATATTTGAAAAATAAAATTATTGAAGTTCAAGATATAATTATAAATGTAACAAATATAAATGAAAAAGATTATATTTGTATTTCTGATATTGCAAAAGCTAAAAGTGATAAGTCTCGTGCTGCTGATGTCATAAGAAATTGGTTGCGTAATAGAAGTACATTAGATTTTTTAACTGCTTGGGAGGAATTATACAATCCAGATTTTAAAGTGTTCGAATCTGAACACTTTAGAAAACAAGTAGGTTTATTAACTTTTACACCTAGTGTTACAGAATGGTGTGAAAAAACAAATGCTATTGGTATGTACTCGAAGTTAGGTAAATATGGTGGAACATATGCACATAAAGATATTGCATTTGAATTTGCATCGGCAATTAGTCCTGTTTTTAAATTATATTTGATAAAAGAATTTGAAAGATTAAAAGAGTTAGAAAATCAAAATAGAGAATGGGATGTAAAGAGAATTTTAACAAAGAATAATTATTTAATACATACTGATGCAATTAAAAACTATGCCTGATAATGATTATTATAAAAATAAAGAATGGTTAAAATATGCTGAAGAGGCAGATATTTTAAATGTTGCCATTTTTAATACAACTGCAAAAAAATGGAGAGAGTTTAATCCTGATTTAGCAAAAACTTCTAATGTTAGAGATTATGCAACAATTAATGAATTAACAGTATTATCTAATTTAGAGTCGCATAATGCAGAGTTAATTAAAGAAGGAAAAAGTAAAGAAGAGAGATTTGAAATATTAAGTGGAATTGCAAAATATCAATTAGATATACTTAATAATGCCGAAAAGATAAAACTATTAGAAGATAAGAAGTATAGTGAAGAATAAATATAATAATTGATGTTATAAAAGATTTGTACGGATAAGGAATTCGAAAAGAGGAGAAATTAATTTATGAAAAATATTAATGCAATAATTTTAGATGTTGATGGCTGTATTGTGGGAGAAAAAATAGGGTTTAACTCACCAAATCCAAATGTAGAAGTAGTAGATAAAATGAAAATGTTAAATATACCTGTAATTTTATGTACAGCTAAACCTCATTTTTCAATAAGAAATATTATAAATAATTGTAAATTTAATAATTATCATATTACAGATGGAGGGAGTGTATTAATTAATCCAATTGACAATAAATTTATAAAACAATATATTATAGATAAAGGAATGGCCAAAAAAATAATAAAGGAATACTTAAAATATGATATTTATGTTGAAATATATACAACAGATGACTATATAATTCAAAAAAATATGGTTTCAGATATTACAAAACAGCATACACATATTCTTCAAAGACCCCCAAAAATTGTTGATGATTTGATTTTAGAATGTGAAAAGGGTGGTATAACTAAAATTATGCCAATAGCATTAAATGAAAATGATAAAGAAAAACTTGAACATGTTTTTAATAAAGCTGAAACTGATTTGACATTGAGCTGGGGAATTCATCCAGTAGCATTACCATTACAATTTGGGATTATTACTGCACCTGGGATATCAAAAAAGCAGGGAGCAATAGATATTATTGATAAGATGAAAATTAGTTTTGATAATGTTCTTGGAATTGGTGATAGCAAAAGTGATTGGCAATTTATTGAAATGTGTAAGTATGGTGCTACTTTAGATAATGGAAATCTACAATTAAAGGAATTAATAAAGTCAAAAGGAAATAATTCTTATATAGCAGATAAAAATGTTGATGAAAATGGAATAATTGATATATTAGAACATTTCTTAAAGTGATTAATAAATAATAAAGCAAAGGAAGTGATACAAATGGAAAACACAACGAAAACTAATATCAACTGGTAAAGCCTGATTTTTGGAAAACTCCTCGAAAACATTTAAATATAAGCATTTTCGAAAAATGAGTTTTTACATATTTATGAAAAATAGGAGGAATTATTTGAAAAAAGATTTAATAAAAACAGAAATGATAGTGAAAGATAATATAGTAAATGTAATTAGAATTAATGGAAGTAATTACATATCTTTAACGGATTTAGCTAGATATGCTAATCCAGAAGAACCTAAAATTCCAATACAAACATGGATGAGAAATAAAAATGTTATTTCATTTTTAGGACTTTGGGAACAAATGCATAATCAAAATTTCAAAGGTATCGAATTCGAGACCTTTGAAAATGAAGCTGGAAAAAATAGTTTTTATTTATCACCACAAAAATGGATAAATTCAACAAATGCAATAGGAATTATTTCTAAATCAGGAAACAATGGTGGAACTTATGCTCATTCAGATATAGCATTTGAGTTTGCAAGTTGGTTAAGTCCAGAATTCAAACTTTATTTAATTCAAGAATTTGAAAGATTAAAGAAGAATGAGGCATACCAAAATCAAATTGAATGGCATGCAAATAGAATGTTGTCTAAAGTGAATTATTTAATACATACAGATTCAATAAAAAAGAATATCATACCAATATTATCTGATAAACAAAAAAACTATGTTTACGCAGAAGAAGCAGATGTATTAAATGTAGCTTTGTTTGGAATGACTGCTAAAGAGTGGAGAGAAAAACATCCTGATTTAACAAAGAATGGAAATATGAGAGATTATACAGATTTATTGCATTTAATTATTTTAAGTAATCTTGAAGCAAAAAATGCTGATTTAATAGCAAGTGGAGTACCACAAAAAGAAAGACTAATAATATTAAATCAATCAGCTAAAAATCAAGTAGAATTGCTAAAGAATAATAAAAATATTAAAGAGTTAGAGAAATTAGAGAATAATGTAAATAAACTAGAATTAAGAGATAAAAGTATTAAATAATTTTTATATGAACTTTAGATAGGAATAAATTAAAACAGAAAAAGAAAGAGATTTAAATGGAAGAAGATTTTTTA
>CANSTR010000044.1 GCA_947649935.1 uncultured Clostridia bacterium | reverse complement strand
TAAACATTGACATAATGTATTTTATCATTGGAGGAAATATTTTGTCAAGGGATTTCGGAAATGTTACATTCTTGTAGTATCATACAAAAAAGGAGAGTCCTAAAACTTCTCCTTCTAAACTTTTTCATTTACACATTAATTTCTTTAAATCTTTTGGCACCGTATTTTTTTAACAGTTTCCAAAGTAAGATTGTAGCAATTAATAGAATTATTAATTCCAAAAGTATCATTGTATTGACTGCTATACTGCTGGAAAATCCGATCAAACATCCAATCAATAGGAATGCTAAAATCATTCCTGCAAATACAGATATCATAGCACTCATACTTTGTTTCACAATTTCCGCATCAGACATGGCATTCATTTTTGGATATTTTAAATTAAGCAAAAGCCCCATGATAGCGACAAAAGTTGGCATGATGAATGTAATTGCAAAAATAGCAATGATGTCAAATATTGCTGGCGTAAAAGCAATGCAAAAAATAATGTCACTCATTAATATAACTGGAATTTCAATTAAATTACTGGTTACAATTTTGGCTAATAAAATTGTATCTGTTTTAACTGGCAAACTCTTTGTCATATTAAATGCTTTTCCTTCTACCGATATGGCTGATGACGTAATAGAAGACATGGAGGAAAGCATTAACACAAGTCCAAAAAATATTTTTGGCATTAAACTGATGATTTCATTCATATCCATGCCAATCTCTTCTCCCTCTGTTACCATTTGAATCGTTCCGTTTAAGTTGACACAAAGAGCAATTGTCCCAACCAACATCAAAAATACGCCAAATAATGTATTAAACATATATACAGTTGAAGAGAAATAGCGTTTTAATTCTTTTGAAATCAAGGCCTTCATTTGACTGTTTTCCTTTATGTTGTAGTCTTGAAGATTTAATTTTGCCTTTTTGCTAGTTCCCTTTTCAGACGATTTTGATATCATTTTAAAATAATATTTTCCAGCAATCATTACGAAAATTGCTAAAGCGCCTACATTTACCAAAATCAAAATCAGTAAATCAATCACTTTAAAATTCTGAATTAACCCAATATACGCTCCTACTGGATAATAAATTTTAGTTAGCAATTCATTGATACCAGTTGCATTGCTCATCAAATTTTCAAGAATTTGATTGAAATTAAAGGAAACATAGAAAATCCCCATAAATACGACTGTTGTTAATAATGTTTGTACAATTTTTTTTGCTTTAAATTGAAACGATATTTGTTTTATTAATAAACCAAGCAAACAAGCAACAATCGTTGGAATCATCGGCAACAAAAAAGTCATCAGAATAGAAATAACGTAAAAATCCAAACCTGGCTTTTCAAAATAACTGTAAATCGCAAACGCTGGCAATAAAAATAATAAATTATAAAAATATTGGAAAGTCAACAATTTAAAAATTCGTGCAAAAACGATTTTCCATTTTTTTATTGGCAGTGAAAATAGCAAATCGCTGTCTTTTGACTCAAACAAAATCCCCTGCGCTTTATATACACCTTCTATTAAGGTAAGAATCACAAGGATTATCATCGCAAAAGTAAGCATAATATAGGTCAAATTTAATTCTGACAATTGCACAGCAAAGCTATATAAATACATTCCAATGGCGCTCATAAAAATTCCTGCCATCAAAATCGGAAACATGATTTTGTTTAATTTTGAACTATTCTTTTTTGCGCTTACGCGGAACAAATTCATATCTTGCGACATCATCGCTTTTAATAAGGAAATCATTTGTTTCATTGATGTTCCTCCAATTCCAAGAAGACTTGTTCTAATGATTCGTCTCCTTTGATTTCTTTCATACTTCCCACTTTTACAATTCTTCCTTGCTGAATAATCGCCACTCTGCTACACAATTTTTCCGCCACTTCCAAAATATGCGTCGAGAAAAATACCGTTTTTCCCTCTTCACACATTTGCTTCATCACTTCTTTCATATCAAAAACAGCTTTTGGGTCCAAGCCCACAAATGGCTCATCCATAATCAAAACTTTAGGATTATGCGCTAATGCTGCAATCAATGCAACTTTCTGTTTCATGCCATGCGAAAAAGAAGAAATTTCATCTTGCAAATTTTCTTCCAACTGAAACATCTTCGCATATTTTTCAATATTTGCTTTTCTTTCCTCTTTGCCTACTTCATACATATCACACATAAAATTAATAAAATCAATGGCTTTCATATTTTCGTACAAATCTGGATTATCTGGCACATACGCAATTTGTTTTTTGCAGTCAATTGGCTCTTTTTTAATGGATTTTCCATTGATGAAAATATCACCTTCTTCAAAATCCAAAATCCCTACAATTGCTTTAATGGTGGTCGTTTTTCCTGCGCCATTGTGACCAATAAAAGCAAAAATTTCGCCATCATCCACTGTAAAAGATAAATTTTCAACTGCCTTTTTTTCACGATTATAAATCTTCGTCATATTTTTAATTTCAATCATCTTTTTCCCCTCTTTTCATTTAACTTCTTTATTGTATCAAACGTCTGCTTTTTTGTCAATCTTACTGGCAGTTTTTTCTATGAAACAATAGACATAATCTCTCATTTTCTATTCCTCTAACAATTTATATTTCAATCCTGTATTTCTTTTTTTTACTTCATAATTTCTAATCATATTTTCAATCAAATTTTGATTGCCAATCACAATCAGCATTTTCTTCGCCCTCGTCATTCCTGTATACAACAAATTTCTCGTCAGCAACATGCTAGATGCTTGTGGCACAACTAGAATGACCACATCAAACTCGCTTCCGTTGCGCTTTGTGAATAGTAATAGCATAGGCATGCTCGAGTTGGTCCAACTCCGAAAACGCGTACCACGCAATTTTACCATCGTCAAACTCCACTTCTATATTTTTGTCAACCAAATTAATACGTGAAATAATGCCCAATTCCCCATTAAAAACACCACTTCCGTACTCTTTTTTCACATCTTCCAAACCAAGATGTTTCTCCCAATAAATATCGTAATTATTTTTAATTTGCATCACGCGGTCGCCTTCTCGAAATTCAATTTCTCCATACGGCTTACATTGCATGTCTTCTGTTTTCGGATTTAAGCTATTTTGCAATGTTTTATTCAACTCTTTCGTACCAAGTCTTCCCTTTCTGGTCGGTGTCAATATTTGAATATTCTCGAGAAAATCATAATCGCCATAATTTTTCAAACGACCATTACTCAAACTTGTGATTTGATACAAAATTTTATCAATATTGACCTCATTGATATAGAAAAAATCCTCCTCCGAGTCCTCTTCGTAATCTTTTTTTCCAACAAAACTAATGCCTTTATTGACATTGTGGGAATTCACAATAATTTTACTTTTGGCTGCCTGCCTAAAAATCTTGTCCAAAGCAATTGTCGCAAATTTTTCGCTTTCAATCAAATCCTTTAAAATATTTCCTGGTCCAACAGAAGGCAACTGATTCACATCGCCAACAAAAACCAATTTCGTTCCCAAATAAACTGCCTTGACAATATAATTCATCAAAAATACATCTACCATCGACATCTCATCAATCACCAACACGTCGGCATCTATCGGCGAAATTTCGTTATCAATGCTTCTTAATTTATCATCTTCTACTTTTGCAATTTCCAAAAGTCGATGAATCGTTTTGGCGTCTTCACCTGTCATTTCGTACATTCTTTTGGCAGCACGGCCAGTTGGCGCACACAAAACAATTTTTTTTTGGTGCGCTTTGTAAATCTCAATCAAGCATTTGATAATCGTCGTTTTTCCAGTACCTGGACCACCTGTAATAATGGATATATTATTTTCGTTAACTTGCGAAATCGCCTCAAATTGCTTTTCTGACAACTCAATCGACATTTTAGTCCCCTGCTTTTCAATTTCCTTTTCAAAACCTTTGATAAATTTCGCATTCTGGCATTCATTTAACAAAGCCAAACGATTACAAATATTTTTCTCCGCTTTATAAAACGGATACAAATACACCCAATCCGTGTCTTCTCGCTTTTCAATCACAATTTCTTCTTGCATACTCAAAGCCACCATGTTATCCATAATCTGTTCGGGATGAACTTGCAAAATTTGCTCCACATATTGCACCAAATTTTCCTGAATCACACAAGTATGTCCATTGTAACTTGACACCAAAAGTGCGTATTTGATGCCACTTTTGATACGGTCGTCGCTATCCTGTGCAATGCCAATCTGGAGCGCAATTTTGTCGATTTTGTTAAAATCCACACCATAGGCAACATCCACCAAAACATATGGATTTTCTGCAATTTTCTCAATCGCATTTTTGCCCAATGTGTCATACACTTTTTTGGCATTGTTGGCACCAATGCCAAATTTCTCCAAAAAACTAACAATCTGCCAAACTTCCCATTTCTCATTAAATTCTTCCCCAATTTCAATGGCACGTTCTTCTGTGATTCCCTTGACTTCTGCCAATCTTTTGGGAGACGCCTGAAAAATTTGCAATGTTTCATCACCAAATTTAGCAATAATCTTTTTCGCTGTTGCAGGTCCGATTCCCTTAATCGTGCCACTCGCCAAATATTTGCTTAAAGATTCCACCGTTTGTGGCATCATTTTTTCAAAGGAATCAATCTTAAATTGTTCCCCATAATCTTGATGTGTGACCATTTTGCCAAACAATTTTAAAGAATCGCCGACTTCAATGAACGGCAAATAGCCTACTACTGTAAGCGTTTCGTCTTCCATTGTTGTAAAAATGGCAATTGTGTAATTGTTGCTATCATTTTGATAAATAAATTCTTCGATTTGACCTTCTAATTCCATGACTACCTCATCCAAAAATATGTTTGTATGATTGTATCAAATTTTGCAAGATTTTGCAAGAAAAAATGAATAGAAAAAGGGGCTAAGTTAGATTTTTTTACAGCCCCCTGATTTTTACTTTTTAAAACTAATATCTTGACACCAAAAATCTTTGATTGCTTTGAAATCAACATCTTGGCACCAAAAATCTTTCACTGCTTTAAAATCAACATCTTGGCACCAGAAATCTTTCACTCCTGAAAAATCAACTTCTTGATACAAGAAATCTTTCAATTCAGGAAATTCAATTTCTTGAAACAAAAAGTCATGCACTTCACCAAAAACTTTTTGTTGCTTTGGTGTTAAATCCAGTCTAAAAAAGTTTTTTATTTTTCTCAAAGTGCCATATTGTACTGGCAATTCACTACCAACTGTATTATCTTTTAAATTGTATTCTTTCATCTGTTCCTCCTTGGTAAATTAATAATCTTTATTCATTAATAATATACACTATAAACCGACATAAATCAAGTATTTTCCACAAAATTTATATTAAGTTTTTGTAACAAAATGATTACAATTCTGTAACATTTTCCACAAGTAATCCATTTTCTGTGGATTTCTCTAGCTGAACTTGCACCATTTTGTTTTCCAAATGCAAGTCTTCTTTTGCGTGAATTTCTACTAACATATAATTTGTTGTATGTCCTTTGTAAAAATCGCCTTCTTTTTCCTCAATCAACACTTCCACTTTTTTTCCAATCGCTTGTTGGTGATAAAATTCCTGATTTTCTTCTGATAATTTTATCAATTTCTTACTTCTTTCTTCTTTCACTGGATTCGGAACCTGCTGTTCCATGCTTGCCGCTTTGGTTCCATTTCGAATAGAATACTTAAATACATGCATTTTATAGAATTTGATGTTTTTCAAAAATTCATAAGTTTGCGCAAATTCTTCGTCTGTTTCGCCAGGAAATCCAACAATCATATCAGTCGTCAAAATAACGTCGGAATAGGTCTTTCGCAACTTGTGCAAAATTTGCACAAGTTGCTCTGGCGTATAATGTCGGTTCATTCTTTGCAAAGTTTGGGCACAACCACTTTGCACCGATAAATGAAAATGGTGGCAGATTTTATGTAATTTTTGCAAACGCTCCAAAAATTCGTCATCGATTAAAAGTGGCTCAATGGAACCGAAGTCGAATTCTTTTAATGCCTTCAATCTGATTGATTTCTTCCAATAAATCAATCAGCCTATAGTCGTCTTTAAAATCTTTTCCATAAGAAGCTACGTGAATTCCTGTTACGACAACTTCCTGAATTCCTTTTTTTGCAATTTCCGTAATCTCACAAATCACATCCTTCGGATTTCGACTTCTCACGCGTCCTCGTGCATATGGAATTAAGCAATACGAACAAAATCGGTCGCAGCCATCCTGGACTTTTATCACGGCACGCACTTTTTCAGTATACGTCACCGAACCAAAATCGCCATATTTCTGATTGGCAAAAACGTCGTCAAGTTTGATTGAATGCTCGTTTTTTCCTGCCAAATAATTTTCTACATATTGCACAATATCTTTTTTCTCGTTTGTGCCCAAGCACAAATCAATCTCGTGCATTTGCTCCAGTTGTTCTTTTGCCACTTGAACATAGCAACCTACTGCAACAATCATGGCTTCTGAATTTAATTCTTTGGCTCGCCTCAACATTTGCCTTGATTTTCGGTCAGAAATATTGGTTACTGTGCAAGTATTGACAACATAAATATCAGCTTTTTCATTAAATTCAACAATTTCATATCCACGTTCCAAAAATTTTTGAATCATTCCATTGGTTTCATATTGATTCACTTTACATCCGCAAAGTAAAAAAAGCGACCTTTTTCATCGATTTTTCCTTTCAATTTAGAATAACAAAAGGGCTTTTAAAAGCCCCCTCAAATTTTTATTTCTATTGTAATTGTTTCATCACTTCTTCTGCAAAATTTTCTTCAGCCTTTTCAATTCCTTCTCCTCTTTCGAAACGAACGAATTTATTCAATTTAGCACCTTTGCTCGAAATTAAATCTCCCACTTTTACATTCGAATCTTTGACAAAAACTTGGTCTAGCAAGCAGATTTCTCCGTAAAATTTTCCGATTCTTCCTTGTACCATTTTTTCAGCAATTTCAGCTGGCTTTCCTTCATTCATGGCTTGCGCTTTCAAAATTTCCATTTCTTTTTGTGTTCTTTCTGCTGGCACTTCGTTTCTTTCCATGTATTCTGGATTTGCAGCTGTGATTTGCATACAAACATCTTTTGCCAAATCTGTTTCGCCTTTTTCAAAATCAACCAATACGGCAATTTTTCCATCACCATGAATGTAGCCTTCTACCAAGCCATTTGATTCAAATCTTGCAAATCTACGAATCGACATATGTTCACCAATGGTAGCAATTTTTTCTGTTAAAACTTCGCCAACTGTTTTATCTGAACCAGCATATTTTGTATTCAATAAAACTTCCACATCTGCTGGATTTGTATCAGCAATTACTTTTGCTGTTGTGTTTACGAATTCTTTGAATTCTTCATTTTTTGCAACAAAGTCTGTTTCTGCGTTAACTTCCACAATGCTTCCTACTTTTTTGTCATCTGCAATATATACCGTAACCAAACCTTCAGCAGCTACTCTTCCTGATTTTTTAGCTGCTTTTGCAATTCCTCTTTCACGCAATAATTCAGCTGCTTTTTCCATGTCGCCATCTGTTTCTGTCAAAACTTTTTTGCAATCCATCATTCCAGCACCTGTTTTTTCTCTTAACTCTTTTACTAAACTTGCACTTATCATTTTTATCCTCCTTGTTATCACATTAGCATGTGTTTTCGTTTTTGAATAGGCACGGTGCCCCGCGCCCCTACTATTTCACAATAAATTTACATTTCTTTCACATAAAATTCACAATTTTATGCATTATTAGGAAAGACACAAACATCTCACCCTCTCACAGTTTATTCCTGTTCTGCGTTTTCGACAACTTGTTCCATATCGGTGATTTCTTCTTCGTTTTCATTCTCTTCTCCGATTGGCATAATGGCATCTTCACCTTGTCTTCCTTCAATAACTGCATTTGCCATTACATCTGCAATTAATTTTACGGCTCTAATCGCATCATCGTTTCCTGGAATTGGGTAATCCACATCTTCTGGACTACAATTTGTATCCACTAAACCAACTACTTTGATTCCTAATTTTTTAGCTTCTTTGATAGCATTGTATTCTTTTTTTGGATCAACAATGAACATAACACCTGGCATTTCATTCATTTCTTTGATTCCACCAAGGTTTTTCTCCAATTTTTCCATTTCATTTTTCAAACCAATGACTTCTTTTTTAGGTAATACATCAAATGTACCATCTACGCTCATTTCTTCTAAATCTTTCAAGCGATTGATTCTTCCTTGAATGGTTTGGAAGTTTGTAAGCATTCCTCCTAACCATCTTTGGTCAACGTAATACATACCACATCTTTGAGCAGCCTCTTTAATGCACTCTTGTGCTTGTTTTTTTGTTCCTACAAACAAAACTGTTTTTCCATCTTCTGCTTGCTCTCTTAAGAAATTATATGCCTCGTCTAATTTTTTTGATGTCTTTTGTAAATCGATGATATGAATTCCATTTCTAGCTTGGAATATATATTCCGCCATTTTAGGATTCCATCTTCTTGTTTGATGTCCAAAATGAACACCTGCTTCCAATAATTGTTTCATTGCAACTACTGCCATTTTAAATTCCTCCTTATTTGTTATTCCTCCATAACATTTAAACGCCTCAAACACCATTTTTATGGCACACGTCTGATAAGCTAATGTTATGTGTGTTTTTTTAACCTTGTTATTATATCAGACTTTTTTGCAAAAAGCAAGCCCTTTTGCAAATTTTTACATTCTTTTTCCTTCTTTCACAAACCATTCCCCACTTTCAAAATCGTCATGCACAGTTTGAAAGCGAATATCCAGTCTTATATCAACATTTTCATTATAATCTAAATAAATTGATTTAAAGAAATCCCCCAAATCTTTAAAATAAATTCCTTCATTTTTCGGAAATAATGCTTCCACCTCTGGCTTTGACAAATCTGTTTCGATATCGATTTGAATGGCAACAACCTCTGTAAACTTGTCGTAAACCAATTCAAACCTTGGCTCACGCAAAATTTCAAAATTCGTGATTTCATTTTCGTTTTCCTGCTGTGTTGCAGGAATTAAAAATGGCCATGGTTCCCCTGTCGGATAAGCATAAACATTGCTCATGCCAGAAAAATATTTCAACAAATCTTGCCACTCTTCTTCCGAATATAAGCTAGCTGGAAAATTAATTCCCGTATGGTCAACTCTTACAACATGTCCTGCCAATTTGTTTGCCACATCTTTCATCGCTAATTTTCTAACTTCACATGCCATTTTTCTATATTGGGATTTTCTATTTAACCAATCTAAATATTTCTTATTTCCTATATTTAACTGCAAATCTGTTATATTATCTTCTAATTTAAATATCGTTTTTGGCTTTAAATCAGAAGAAAAGCAAATTTCATTTTCACCAAAAACAGTTGCATTTTCCAGGCTTTCAAATAATGCAAAAAGCAACTCAAAAAATTCCTTGCTTTCCTTATTTCGTGGGAAACTATATTCTATTTTTTCTAACACTCCTATTTCTCCTCTTCAATACATTTGTCCAATTCTTCCACAATTTTTTCTTTCTCCATATTTTGACCAATAAAAACTAACTTTATCAATCTGTCGCCATATTTTTCATCCCAATCTTGCTGGATAACTGGATTTTGTGCTATTACCATTTTCTGCTCTTCCGCTGGCAAACTTGCCACCCATTGTCCGCCTTCATAGGCTTGCACTTGTTTACCAGATTGTTCGAAAACATACGAAGTTTCTGGCTCATCCGCAAACCAAAAAACGCCTTTGCATCGAATAATATTGGCTGGAAAATTCACCGCAAATTTGTCAAACTTTTCTTTATTAAAAGGCGCCCTTCTACAATACACAAACGTTCCAATGCCGTATTCTTCTGTTTCGCCTTCCTCCTCTTCCTCGTTATCATCTCGATTTAATTCTTCAATCCAACCAGCTGACATCGAAGCTTCTTCAAAGTCAAAAGCGTTCGTATTCAAAATTTTGCTAATTTCCACTTTTCCATAATTGGTTTCGATGATTTCTGCTTTTGGTTGCAATCTTCGAATCATTGCTTTGACTTGATTTAATTCATCCTCCGACAACTCGTCCACTTTGTTTAGCACAATTTTGTTGCAAAATTCAATTTGCTGAATCAATAGATTTTCAATATCTTCCTCATCGATATCCGCCTTCACCAAATTGTCTCCGCAAGAAAATTCATCTCGCAAACGCAAACTATCCACTACAGTGACCACATTGTCTAAACGACAAATTTTGGGCAACCCATAGGCTTCTGTTTGCTCCGACAAAACCGTTATCGTCTGTGCAATTGGCAATGGCTCACAAACGCCACTTGCTTCAATTAAAATATAATCAAACTTTCTGGTTTTAATGATATCCACAATTTGTTGCATCAAATCCACTTTTAAAGTACAGCAAATACAACCATTTTGAAGTGGCACAAGGCTGGAATCTTCCTCTTGCACAATGCCTCCTTTTTCAATTAATTCGCTGTCAATATTCACTTCACCAATATCGTTCACAATCACTGCCACTTTGTAACCTTCTTGATTTTGCAACACATGATTCATAAGCGTTGTTTTTCCCGCTCCTAAATACCCCGTTAATAACGTGATTGGTACAATTTTATTCTCATTCATTTACTTTTCCCCCTTCTTTTTTGGCACAAGATACGTTCGATTTTTCGGCAAATTCGAAATTTCGATGTTTTTTACTTTTCCGCTATATTCGCCATCAATGGACCATTCTGTATCTTCTGTCGTTTCAATTTTTAAATGTGCTGTTTTAAAATGGCACACGTTTTTATCCTGCAAATGACCTGACAAAACTTTTGCTGCAATTTTTAATGTCTGCCAAATATTTTTTGGTTTTTTCACGAAAATCGCCTCAAACTCTCCATCTGACATATCCACCGTTTCCTTTTTAAAAATGGGAAATCCGCCGACATATCGTGCATTACTGATGCTCCCATATACAAATTCATCTTCTATTATACGATCTTCTGTAAAAATTTTCAAGTGATAAGTTGGATAAAAAAACAATTCTCTCACACCCAAAAAAAGATAAGCTAGCCTGCCAAAGCGATTCTTCGCCTTTGTGCTTGTACGATAAGACGCTTTTGAAAAAACGCCAATGGATGCGACATAATTAAAAAAGCGCTCATTAAACTTTCCAACATCCACCTGTTCTTCTTGATACTCATCAATATGATTCGAAATATCGTATCGATTCTTGGAAACGCCAAGACTTCTGGCAAAATCGTTGGTTGTTCCAACTGTCATATAGCCAACTGGCACTTGTTTCTCCATCTCGCATAAACCTTGGATTGCTTGGTTAAGCGTCCCATCTCCTCCGCAAACAAGCAATTTATCATATGGCTCATTTTCAGATTTTATGATTTGGGTTGCATCCTTCTGCAAATCCGTATATTGTACTTTGACCTGATACGATAACTTTTGCAAATTCTCCTTAATTGTACTCATCTCTTTTACGATTTTTCCTCTCCCTGCCTTCGGATTCGCTATCAATAATATCCTATTTTCCATTTTATCGCTTCCTTTTTGGCTATTCTATCACAAAATGAAACAATTGGCAAGCAAAAAATCGGATAACCAAATCTTCACTACAACATAAAAATAGGGAATATTTTTTGAAATATCCCCTATTTTTAATTATATCATATTTTTGTACTTATGTCAACTTGACAAAATTATAAAAATATGCTCTCACTTAATTTTACTATACTACAAGGCAAGCGAGTCAGTGGGCGATTGATAATCGCCCCTTGCAATTCTTGTACAAAAAGGGTCAGACAAGCCTGACCCCTATAAAATTTATTCAATTTAAGTCGATAAATTCCAAGCAGTTCCGTTCCAGGTCATCTTAATCGAGCTGACCAACTTTACCAATGGTCTAACATACTTATTTCCACCCCAATAAGCAGTACCCCAATCAATGTTGTCACTAAGAATATGTCCGTCCCGAATAAACTAACCAACAACTTTTCGATTGATCTTCTCTAGGAGAACTAAGCCACCAATTTTTTCCGCACATTATACAGTGAAGCAGTCGCATAATAGTTATCAAGATCAGAAATACTTAAAGAGGTTCCCATCATTCCGTTAATACTTACTCGTAGCTGTTCCAAGGTAGGTCCTCCGCGTAACAGAGTCAGCCAAAGTAGCATTTCTAAATTTCTTCCAATAGGAAGAATCTGTCATCCAAGCAACAAAATCTGCCCTCAAGCCAGTGCTACAATAGATTGAATCTCCAGAAATAACAATCCCATCCTTTCCTTCTAAATTAGAACCAGCAATTGCATCCCCTGCTATCAGATAAATATTATTTCCATTCTTTGAGAATAGTTTCCAGTTACTACATCCATTTACTGTTCCATAATTTACCGTATCTCCATACCAAACCCCTTTCACACCTGAAGCAGTAACCGTTGCCCCAGTCCAGCTTGCTGTCACTGTCACATTTTGTGCTGGCATTGTGGTATATTTTGTGCTCCAACCAGAGAAAGTATATCTCTCTTTCGTTGGACTTGGCATCGAAACACTCGCTCCGTAGTACGCCGTTGTCGCTGTGCAAGCGCTTCCGCCGTTTGAATTGTATGTGATTGTATATTTATTTCTCGTATAACTATACGTTACCATCGTGCTTCCATTCGTTGCAACTTTCACGGTTTGCGTACTTGGAGAAGTGAATCCTGTGTATGTTTTTACCGGTGGCGTTACATTTGCATCCGATGTTCCTGTTTTATTCTCTGTTTCAACAACTGTATAGCCACTTCCACTGACATTCATCTGTTGATGCACAACTTTATAAGCTGTATTCGTATTCGCTGTCCAAGTTGCAAACAATTCCACTGTTGCCCCATTCGTGCTACTCAAATTCGTCACACTTTGGCTATTATCATAAACTTTTGCTCCGCTCGCGCTTGTTGCCCAACCGGCAAATGTATAACCAGTTTTGCTAAACGCATTTGCTGTCAATGCTTTTGGCGTGCCATACTCATGCGTGCTGTTCACCATTGTTCCCGTTCCACCATTAGCATTATATTTTACTTGATACGTAATCACCGGCTTGTGCGTGTAGTAACTTCCACCATTAACGCCGTCCCAAAGTCTAACATAAATTGGCGTTCCGCTTTCCA
>CANSTR010000043.1 GCA_947649935.1 uncultured Clostridia bacterium | reverse complement strand
ATGTGTCTATTTTTTTATGTTATTTTTGTTGCTTTATTTTTTTGAACTGAGGAATTTTTCAATTTTCTCTTTACTTTTTATGTGCACTGTGCTATAATAATTATGTAATCAGTGTTTTTTGCAGAATGAAAGGAGGGGTTCCGTATGTATTATATCACTCGGAGCCAATGGTACAGGAGAGCAGTAGAAAATTTCTTAAATAATCAAGATAAAGTATTGTATCTTGAATTATATAAGAGCGAAGTGAGATATATTGAGAAACATTATCCACTCCAAGTTTCTATGACTGCTTTACATGACCAGAGGTTTTCTTGTATTATTGAGAAGAAAGCCTAATATCATAGTGGAATTTACTATGATGGAAGCCCGTTTTACTTTTTCAAGTAAAACGGGCTTCTTTATTATATTTTGAATTAACTATAATAAACGAGCAAGTTACTAAACACTTACTCGTCCATTCTTTTTAAGTTGTCCAAAAAAATTAAACTTCCAGAACAAAAGTCCGACTTCCTTTTATTTCATTTTTTAATTCAATGATTCCATCAAGTTTTTGTACTGCTTTTAATGACGCTTTATTTTTCGCATCAATGGTAAATCTTAAAGTTTTCCCAGTTGGTATATTTTTTGTGAAACCTTCCAATGCCTCAACAATATACCGTTCTCCGCGAAAGTTAGGACTTATAAACATAGCCACCTCCAGCAATCCATTAAAATCCTGTGTTATATCCAAAAAGCCTACACGCTGATTTATTTTATTTTCAATAATAAAATAAAAATCATGTACAAAATCGCCATTTAAATAATATTTTTTAATATCATTCCGCGTAGCTTGCAAAGATCTAGAATAAGCCCCTGGAAGATATTCTCGTACAGCTTTCTCCTGTGTAACTTCAAAATGCCATTTGGCATCATCAAGCCGAAAAGGTCTTAACCGCAATCTTTGAGTTTCAATTATCATATTGCATTCCTCCTAAACATTTAATATTTTGTATTATATCATAGTTAACTCAAACTAGCAAGTATTTTTCATTAAATTGAATTTTAATTTTAAATAAAATCCCAAAAAAATTTTTTTGACAAAAATGTCTCCTTGCCTCATAAAAATGCAAAATTCGATTTTTTAGCTATTTTTCCGGGCATAAAAAAGGCCGATATCCAAAAAATGGATTTTTTGGCAACGCATTTTAAGGCGTTTTAAGGCTATTTTAAAAATAAAATAGTCAAACTATACCACCAATGGGGTCAAATCGCTTAGAACGTCTAAAGACGGCGTTTACGACGATACTACTTTTTTTCGATAGAACGAAATAATTTTTTTAAAAACAGGACACGGTGCCCCGTGTCCCTACGTTTTTGCATGAAAATAATGCATGCGGGTGATTGATAATCGCCCTTACAATTAATGTTCATACATATTTCCAATATCATTTCGGTAATCCAAAACAGGGTCAACCTCTTCGTGAATCACACGATACACCTGATTTTTGATTTCCTCAAAATCATCTCCCGTTTTTTCAATCGCAAACAAGCGTGAATTGCTGACTGAAACATATTTGTTTTCACCGATTTTTTTGGCATTGGCAAAATAAATTTTCACGCCTTTGCGCTGGGCGCTTTCTTTATCTAACGTAAATTCAACTGGTGGCACTTTGGATTTTAGCGAATATTCTTTGCTCACCACATAAACCAAAAAGCTATTTTTCCCGTTAAATTGGCATCTTTCTTGCGACAAATTTCGATTGAAAACATCGGTTGCAACCTCGGCAAAAGGTGTTTTGAACGAATTAATCACGTTCATGGCCTCAGGGTCGCCAAAACGCGCGTTAAACTCGATAAACTTGATGCCCTCTTCTGTTTTGAAAAATCCGCCATACAAAATTCCAGTAAATTCTTCGGAATCCTTGTTCAAATACGCAATTGTTTTTTCAATCAAATGACTACAAGTATCGACATCCTCCCCAGTCAAAAATGGCAATAATCCATTGGCAAAACCAATGCAACCCATTCCGCCAGTGCCTGGACCTTTATCCTCATCAAAACGATATGGATAATCAAACGTAATCGGAAGTGTTACAACATTTTTTCCGTCTGTTATACACATCACAGTAAATTCTTTTCCTTTGACTTTGTCTTGCACAATCACTTTTCCGCTCGCTTCTAAGCATTCTTTCGCATAGGCTTGTCCTTCCGCTTTTGTTGCAAAATGTATGCCACCAACTTTAACGCCTTTTCCGCCTGTCAATCCTTCTGGCTTGATGACAAAATTTTCGTCTGCATAATTGGCTAACGCATTTTCCAACTCTGTCGCAGAAGTAATCTCGAAATTTTTGATAATCATTTCTGGCGCCAATTTTTGCACAACATCTAGCGCATATGTTTTGCTCCATTCAATTTTCGCTGCTTTGCTGGTTGGACCGAAGGTTTTCAAGCCACATTCTTTGGCTAAATCAATCAAACCTTCTTGCAATAAATTGTCTTGACTGATGATACAATGTTGGATTTCGTTTTCCGTAATAAATTTTTTCACCAATTCTTTATCAAACGGATTTCCAATTTGATATTTTCCATTTGACTTTTTAACAAATTCGAGAATCGATGGATTTTCATAAGGCATTATCGCATACATTTCATATTTTTCACTCATTGCCTCCGCAATGACTGCTTCTCTTGCGCCATTTCCTAATAATAAACATTTTTCCATGATTTTTTCCTCCTCATTTATTTTTTAATAATTGCGTTTTCCATAATACATATGAGAAATATAAACAATTTTATGTTCTTCATCTATTGTATATAATACAACAAAGTTTTTTATAACAATTCTTCTATAGTTTCTCATTAATTCATCATCAACTTTTTCAATTTTGGATTCACAAATTCTACTGATTTCTCGAGCGCCTGTTGGTGTAACAATGATTTCATATTGGTTAGTAGTCATATTTCTGCCTCAACTCCTTAAAAAATATATCTGCACTAATTCCTTCTCCTCTTTCAATTTCTTCTTCTGATTTTTTTAATTTATTCATAATATCTTCTTTCATTTTATATTCCTCCATATTCATAATAATAATTGTATTTTCATCTTTTTTACTAAGCACAATATCCCCATATTTATCTAGAGCAGTTTCTACTTCTTTTATATCCAATTTTTCCATTATAATTCCCCCCTCTAATAGTATATAGGATATTGTCAAAATTTTCAATAGTAAATTTAAAATATTTATGAAAAAAGCAACTTGAATTTCACTTCAAATTGCTACTTGATTTTTTTACCCTGTCTTACTCAAAATCTCCTTTTTCATTTTTTTCATAATTTTTTTCTCTAACCTCGAAATGTAACTCTGCGAAATGCCCATCATGTCAGCTACTTCTTTTTGCGTTTTTTCCTTACCTTCTGTTGTTCCAATGCCAAAGCGCAATTTCATAATGTCTTTTTCGCGGTGGTTCAAATGCTCAATTGCGATACGAAGCAACTTTTTGTCAACCTCATCTTCGATGCCTTTTGAGGTCACATTGTCCTCTGTGCCCAAAATATCGGAAAGGAGCAATTCATTGCCATCACTGTCTTTGTTTAGTGGCTCGTCAATTGAAACTTCGGATTTTAGTTTGGAAGTACGTCGTAATTGCATCAAAATTTCGTTTTCAATACATCGAGAAGCATAGGTCGCCAATTTGATGTTTTTGCCTGTGTTGAACGTATTAATTGCTTTCATCAAACCAATGGTTCCAATGGAAATCAAGTCCTCCAAATCCATGCCCGTGTTTTCGAATTTTTTGGCAATATAAACCACCAAGCGCAAATTTCTTTCCACCAATATTTTTTTGGCATCTTCATCGTTTTGGTCTAATTTTTGAAGCAACTTTTCCTCCTCCAAAATGTCGAGTGGTGGTGGCAAAGTTTGGCTTCCGTTGATATAAAAAATAGGAAATTTTTCTAAGGTTTCTTGGTCAAAATATTGGCCCAAAACCCTCCATAATTTTTCTTTGATTTTTTTCAAAAAGTTCATTCAAATTCCTCCCCTCAAATTTTTATGAATGTATCGATGGCTCTTTCACCAAAGATTTTCCTTTTGTCAAAATGTCTAAACCAATAAGACTTGTATATAAATTGGATTTGCAAAGTTTGCCATTGTAGATGCCGATGATGACATCTTTTCGGACGCATTCTTCCTCATCCAGAATCTTGATATAGTCTGGCTTGAAGCCAATCAAAAGTCCATTTTCATTTCCGAGCGACGAAAATGGAATGACTTTAAATTTATACGCATAAATGTCTTCTTTCGAATCCAGCCATTTGCCTTGCAAAATGGAATCAATGTTGTCTAGAATTTCGTCTGGAATCATGCCACGCAAACTATTTTTTTCCACAATAATGACATCGGTTTGACTGATGGGCTCTTTCAGGAGATTTCCGGTATCAATCATGGTTTTTAGTTTGCGGTAATTGCCTTTGTAAAAAATCTCCAAATCACAAAGCATGGATTTTGCACGCAGTCTATCTTTGATAATAGCGGAAACAATCGCAATGACAACAAATCCCAAAACCCCGCCAATCAGCGTTACTTTAACCGGATAACTTCCCACCAGCAGTCCATTTTCAAATACAATTCCCGCCGGGTTGATTAAAAACAGCAACATAAACGAAATTCCGCCAAATGTAAAGGAAACGAGATAAAATAAAATAAGTTGCTTAAAAACAGTTTTTACCTTACGGTTTTCAAAGCTAATTAAAACCATCATCACGGAAATGAGAATTTTTACGCAAAAACTTTCTAAATTTCCGAGGTTCCAGAGATAATTTAAAATGCTATAAAATCCCGCAATCAAACTTGCCAGCCCGATTTTGAAATAATGAATTTTGGATTTACAAATCAAGGCTGTCGCAAAGAGAATCATGTAATTCATGATGAAATTTTCAATTAAAACAATGTCTAAATAAATTTTCATAACGAATTCCTTCCAGAAACATATTACCACAGCTGGACTGAAAAACGTGTCACTTTTTCGGGGAGAAAAAAAGAAATAATCTTCCAAAAAAGATTATTTCTGATTTATTTTTTTCTATTCTATAAAATTTCGACAAACGAGAACTTTTGATAAAAAATACAAAAAAGGTAGTTTCTACACTTGTAGAAATACTACCTTTTTTGCCTGCTATTTAACTTCCTTCATGCTGTTGCTAGATTATGCATTAACTGCCAGTTTGGCCATTGCAATGGCATCCGCCAATGTCTCTGCACTACCCATAAATCCGTTCGGATGGCAGAAATTAGCTGTTGTAATGCCTGTCAGTTCCTGCAGTTCCGCAGCGCTGGCTCCACGCCATTCAGCTGGTACTGGCTTTCTTTGCCCAAAAGATCCAGGAGCATCCGGAACGCACTGCCAGTTGTAGCCCCCTCTATTAGAAGGAAATACTACAAACTGAATGTCAGATGACTTCGGGTTTTCTGAAGCAAACAGAAAGTCCTGCCAAGGAGCAAACTGATTGAGAAGCATGATGTGCCCTCTGGAGTTTTCTATTGCTGCCTCAATAATAGCCTGTGCCCGTACCTTGGATACTGCATTTGTCAGAACCCTGTCAAAAATAGAATCTGCAAATTGCACAGCTTGCAAAAAGGCTGCATCAGAATCTTTTGATAGAGCATCCCAATTTGGATTAAATCCAGAAATAAGCTGGGAAATACCCATTATCTGTGCTGGATAATCAAGCTTAGGGAGCGCTCCATTGTCTGCAGCATCAATTCCCTGGATAAACTCGTCCATTATTGACCAAACGAGCTCAACCAGTTCAGGAGAGCAAACATCTTCCAGAACCTTGCGTCCAAACTCAGACCAGAGCAGTCCACAAGCTGCATATGGCACACCATTTTTTCGGCAACCATTACCACCTTTCTGATGGTGATCAAACCTGCCAAAGCCAATGTCATAAACAATAACATCTTCTGACAAGTTCTCCGGAACCTTAAATGCCCGGAGTATTGTTAAATTGTCAAAAATCTTTGACAAAATAACTGTTGCAAATACCTCATCGGCGTGAAATACTCCGCCGTGAGTAATTACTGTTGCTTCTGTTACATTTTTTGTCATTGTAATATTTAACATAATATTTTCCTCCTGCCCGTAGGCTTCTTAAATAGCTGTCATGAACTAAGTGTTTCGTTATCTTTTCGGTATATATCTTTTCAACCGAGTAGAAAAACGATTAGCTCTTGACAAAAGTTGTCAATGTTCTTCAAAATTGGAATATACCAATTTATAATATTATTATACCATATTATGTGAAGTTTGTCAACACTGTTTTGCAAAAAAAAAACCAGAAAAATACTTTAGCGCATTTTTCTAGTCTTCTTGCAAATTATTTATTGTTTGCTATTCTTTTCATTTATTTTCCCAAGCCTTTATTTTTTCGTAAGAAAGTTGGAATGTCTAGTTCGTTTGAATTGTTATCATTGCTTGAAGAGGAAGATGAGGTTGCTGTGTTGTTTCTCTTTTTCCAAGCTTCTGCAACAATGTTGTCGTAGCCTGGTGTCGTATTTCTTCTTTCTTCTTCTTTTTCAAATCCAGTTGCAATGACGGTAATTTGGATTTCATCGCCCAAGCTATCATCAATAACTGTACCAAAGATGATATTAGCTTCTGGGTCTGCATTGCGTTGCACAAGTTCTGCCGCTGTATTGGCTTCGTGTAATCCCATGTCCGAACCACCCGTTATGTTGATAATAACGCCTTTGGCACCTTCAATCGATGTTTCCAACATTGGACTTTGAATAGCTTGCTTAGCAGCATCTTCTGCACGATTTTCACCACTGGCACGACCAACACCCATATGTGCCATACCTTGGTTCAACATAATGGTTTTGACATCTGCGAAATCCAAATTAATCACACCTGGAATCGCAATCAAATCAGATATACCTTGTACACCTTGTCTTAGCACGTCATCCGCCATACGGAAAGCTTCGACGATGGATGTTTTTCTGTCAATGACCTGCAATAATTTGTCATTTGGAATGACAACCAATGTATCAACTTTGCCTTTTAATGCAACCACACCACGTTCTGCTTGCGCCAATCTTTTTTTGCCCTCAAACGTAAATGGTTTTGTCACAACACCAATGGTTAAAATTCCTAATTCCTTGGCTGTTGCAGCTACGATTGGAGCGGCACCAGTTCCAGTTCCACCACCCATTCCGGCAGTAACAAATACCATATCAGCACCTTTTAAGACTTCTGCAATTTCTGCTCTGCTTTCTTCTGCTGCTTGTGTTCCAATATCCGGGTTCGCACCAGCACCTAAACCTCTTGTCAATTTCTCTCCAATTTGGATTTTTGAATTGGCCTTGGAATAATCCAATGCTTGTCTATCTGTATTAACTGCGATGAATTCGACATTTTTGATGCCACTTTCAATCATGCGGTTTACAGCGTTGTTACCGGCTCCCCCAATTCCGATGACTTTAATGGTTGCTGCTCCATCCATCATATAATTTAATTCTTCATTATTATCCATTATCATAAGGTATATCCTCCCTTTCTATATTTAAAACCTTAATTTATATTATCTTTTCTTTTACGAATAGAAGAAATCTTTTATTTTTTCCAAAATTCCTTTGATGGTACTTTTTTCTACTTTTGCTCCAATGCTACTCGACACAGTTTTGGCATACGGTCTTGCTGCGACATAGCGAACCAACGAAAAACTCACACGGTAAATTGGCTTTACCGTATTCATCAGCCTACCTGTTGCTACTTTCACGGGAATGTTCAAAATGATTTTTCCTGCCATATCACTTTTATTAATATTCACAATTCCTTCGCCTGTTAAAATGACGTTATTGATATTATTTTTCGCGCCATGTGCTGTGATATCTTTATTGACTAAACTAAAAATTTCTTCGATTCTTGCTTCAATAATTTCTACTAATTCTGAACTTTTGATATTTTTATTGCTTTCCTCTTTGCAAGTATTTAACACAATGTTGTTGTCATTATCAATAAAAGATTTTAGAGCCAGTCCATATTGTCTTTTTAGTTTATCGGCTTCTTCGGTTCCAATGCCAAGTACATAGGCAATATCA
The DNA here is from genome assembly GCA_947649935.1 of uncultured Clostridia bacterium. Taxonomy (GTDB): domain Bacteria; phylum Bacillota; class Clostridia; order TANB77; family CAG-508; genus Scatovivens. The sequence continues at coordinate 5,133 of CANSTR010000043.1, read as the reverse complement.
CTGGTGATGTTATCGCCCCCCAAAGCAATCGTATTGGTATACACAAAGGACGAACCATTAAAAATACCGATTTCTGTGTTTCCTGCGCCAATGTCTAAAATCATCACATTATCTGTTAATTCATGATTATCTAGAATGAGATTTCTCTCTGCCAACGTTGTCGGTACAATTCCGTCAATATCCAAGCCAGCCTTTTTGAAAATAGCTGTCAATTGTTTGATGTATTTTTTATCAGCTAGAATAATTTGTGCTGTTAACGTAAAATTTGAACTAAACTTACCAACAGGATCTTGGACTGTTTTGCCATCTTCTAGTATGAACTTATCTGGTACGATATCAATCAGTACTTTATCTTCTGGGATTTCAATATCTCTCACTTGTATAATTGCTGAGGCAACATCTCGTACAGAGATGCCAGCAAATTTATCTTTTGCTTCTTTTACGATACTGTTTTGTACAATCGTAATATACTTGCCAGGTATTGTTGTATAAGCGGAATTCACCGTTAAATTTGAAATTTCTTCGACTTCTTTAATTGTTTTCGCAATGGCTAAACTCAAAGCCTCTTCATCTACAATAACACCTTTTTTAATCGCAGAGCATTTACTCGTCGTGCTACAAATAATCTCAATTTGGTTGAAATTATTAACTTCGCCAACAAATGTACTTACCTTAGAGGTTCCAATATCGATACCAACGATTATATCCCCTATTGCCAAGTTACAATTCCTCCATTTTCATATTTACCTTACTTTTGTACTCTGATACTCTTTCTTAAATCGGTAGTTTAAGAATATTACATTTTTCCAAAAAAGTCAAGACCGATTGACACATTTTTGTAATATTTTTGTAACAATTTTGTAATATATTTTTTCTTTTCCTTATTCTGCAATGTCTTCCGGACTTTTATTTTTTTCAACTTTTTCACTTTTTATTTTGTTCTGAAATTTGCTCGTCCATTTTTCAATATAGTATCTGCGAATAATTCCCAAATTATTAAACATTCGCCAAACAAATACAAAAATGGCAGCCAAGTAAATATCCACATTCAACTTTTGTCCCAAATACGTCAAAGCCATAGATAAAATCGCATTTCCGAAAAAACCAGACAAAAAGATTTCCAAATCAAAATTCTTTTTAATCACAGAAGAAATTCCTCCAAACACTGTATCCAAAGCAGCAATAATGGCAATCGACAAATAACTTGAATACGTATACGAAATCACAGGCGCATTCATGCCAATCAAAGCACCAATGACGCAACCAATTAAAATCGAAATATAAATCATTTTCTAATCCCCCTTTACCTCTTTCTTATTCGCATAATCCAATGGCATTTCGCCATCGTATTTTTCAATCACAATCTCTTTTTCGACACTGTAATGGATGTCCTTTTCATAGGCTTTCATCTCATCCAAAAATCCATTTTTGATAGTAATCGCACTTTCCAAATATTTTCTATCTCCAATTGCCTTCACGGTATACGGCGTTGCAATTCTTTTGCCATGAATCATCAACATCGTGGAATTCAACAATTCATTATTAATCAGCGCAATATCGGAATTGCCTACAATGCGTTCGCCATTAATGGAAATGGCTTCTGCTCCCGCGTGTTTCAACTCATTCAACAAACTGATTAAATCAAATCGCTCAATTTCAGCCTTGCTGTTATCTTCTAATGTAATGACAATTCCTTCTCCATGCACATTTGTATAACCCAAATTCTTCTGCGCCTCATGAACTTCTTGCTTCAAAAGTTCGGTAGCATTTTCCTGCGAAGACATCTGATTTTTATATTCTTCGATTTTACGCCTAGTATCTTGCAATTTGGTTTCTACCTCTTGATATTTCTCCTGCCACGAAGTATATTCTGCACGCAGTTCTGTTTCACGCATGGTCTCAATCGCAACAATATCCGTATGCTCCACGGTTTTAAATTGCGTAAACATAACCATGGTAAGAATCAATGCCACGCACCCAATTGAAATGCTTAAAATTCGTTTTCCCTTCACTTTTCATCCCTCCTTACTCAACATTTTCCGCATATTGAAAATGATACATACCATCGTATTTCGGAATCACCACATTTTCGTTTTCCACGACTTTCACTTGAACGCCTTCATTCTCCATCAAACTCAAATAGCCACCTGGCATTGTTAAAGCGCCATTCAAACGTTCGATTAGCCCAATTGCCTTAATTTCATACGGAGAGCCAACTTTTTCGCCATCAATTTGAATGATGTTGCCAGAGCAAATAATCGAAGTCGTATTAACAATGCGCTCGCCATTGATAGAAATGGCCTCTGCGCCAGCTTCCTTCAAGGCATTCACAACCTCCATCAAATCCGCATCATGCACGATGGCTTTTGAGGCATTTCCCACGAAATTGGAACTATCCGCATCCTTCAAAGTGATGATTAAACCTTGTCCGAGACACTTCGTTCAACCCAAGCAAGGTATTATATTTTTCCAACTGTTTGCTCAAATCTGCCGAATCGGTATCCTTATTCGAAACGGTCTGTCTCAAATTTTCCAGCTCTTTTTCCTTCGCCAATTCTTGATTGTACAATCTTTCATATTTTTCTTTCGTCTTCAAAACACTGTCCCTCAAATCATTTTCAGCTTGCGTTTTTCCAACCCCAGTAGAAGAATCACTCACTGTTTTGATTTGGATGCAAATTCCAATCGTTAATACCATACACATAAAACCTAATAAAATACTTATTTTTGCTTTGCTCATTGAACTTCACCGCCTTCTATTGTTTTTCTAAAATATACATATTCTGTATTCAAATCACCATTTACGATAATTTCGCCAGGCACGCCCTGGTAAATTTCTAACAATTTTTTGATGTATAAAAATCGCGTATTCAAATCTGTTCCGTTGCCCAAATAGGCCATTTTTCCTTCTGTCTCAAAATAAATCGCATAATCTTTTTCATTGGAAACATCGACCTTTGTTATCGAACTTGCTAAACCGCTATTTGTCGCAGTTTCCATGATTTTCATAACCGCATTCATTTTTTGGAGGTCTGCCTCAATTAAACGGTCATTTTCCTTGATATTACTCAAATCTGTCGTCAAACCAACCAGCACAGGAACGTTTGGTTTCTCGCTGGAAATTTCCAAAACATAGCCTTGTCGATTCACATAAATATAACTATTCGCCAACTGCAAAACGTAATCTACCGACCTTTCATCAATGATTAGCTTGAGTTTATTTGGCAACATTCTTTTTATTTTCACCTCATTGATATATGGATTCTCTTTCAAATTTGCTTGGACGTTTTTCTTGGAAATTGCAAAAACATTCATTCCCTTTTCAATGCGAGAAAAACTAATAATTTGCTCAGAAGATAGCGAATGGTTGTTCTCGACCACAATTTCCACCACATTAAAACTGCCAGACACAAAAACGAAAACAATCACAAACAGAAATGCAACTACCGTAAGAACAATTTTTGTCGCAAGACTGCTTTTTTTGCTTGACTGCTTGTACTCTTTTTTGGAGGCTGTAGAATTTACAGCCATTCTTGATTGATTACGCTTTCCTGTTTTCTTCTGTTTTTTCAAATCAGTTTTCATTCCTTTCTTCTTCTCGTAAAATATTAGCGCCTAGATAATTTAGTTTTTTATCTAAATTATCATATCCTCTTAAAATATATTCGACTTTTCTGACTTTCGTGGTTCCTCTCGCGACCATTCCAGCTATCATGAGAGATGCGCCACCACGTAAATCGGTACTTTCTACATTTGCACCATGCAGTCTTCGAACACCTTTGATAATCGCCGTTTTGCCTTCTACATTAATTTTCGCGCCCATACGTTTTAGTTCTTGCGTAAATTTGTAGCGATTTTCAAAAATATTTTCTGTCACAATTGAAGTTCCTTTACAAATCGTCAAAAAAGTGGTAAACAACGGTTGCAAATCTGTTGGAAAGCCTGGATATGGCATGGTTTTAATTTCGGTTCCTACCAATTTTCCATTGGATTTTAAAGCAATCGTATTTTTGTCAATTTCAACTCTGCAACCACATTCTTGCAATTTATGTAAAATTGGGCTAATGTGTTCTGGGCAAACTTTATTTAACTTGATATCTCCACTTGTCATCGCAGTTGCCAATAGCAAAGTTCCCGCTTCAATACGGTCTGGCATCACGGTATACGAAACTTCCTTCAAAGTTTTGACACCTTTGATTTTGATGATATTGGTCCCTGCGCCAATGACTTTAGCTCCCATGCGATTTAGAAAACACGCCAAATCAATGATTTCAGGCTCCATTGCAGCATTTTTAATCACCACTTCATGGTTTCCCAACACAGACGCCAAAATCAAATTTTCAGTTGCACCTACACTCGGAAAATCCAATTGAATTTCTGTATTTATTATTTTATCACATTTGCATATCATATGGCTAGTGTTTTCGTCGATTTTTATGCCTAATTTTTTAAAACCTTTCAAATGCAAGTCAATTGGCCTGCTTCCAATGTCGCATCCGCCGGGATATGTGAAATTTACTTCTCCAAATCGAGAAATCAAGGCTCCCGCAATAATCACAGAAGAACGCAATTTGCGCATTAAGTCTTCTGGAATCATCGTTTTAGAAACACCACGACTATCGATTACCAACTTCTTTTTATCTTTTTTGATTTTACAACCTAATTCTTCCAAAATTTTCAAAGTTGTTTGAACATCCGAAATATCTGGAACATTATACAATTTGGAAACTTTGCCATTTAAAATCGTGGCAGCCAAAATCGGCAAAGTCGCATTTTTGGAACCAGAAACATCTAGCTCGCCAGACAACCTCGAGCCACCTTTTATTATGTAGTTATACATTCTATTCACCTCTTCGTAATCATAAATTTTAAATTATTTATGTTACATAGTATGAGAGGTTAACGTAAAGTGTTACCTAACGCAACATTATTTTTATTTCAGTTGGTTTCAGAATGTAACCAACTTATTTTGAAGTGGTCAGATTTTCTAACCACTTCATTTTTTATATCTTTTTATTTATATCACAAAATAAAATGAATTTCAATACCATTTTCCACAATTCATAAAATCGTAAAAAACTGTCCATTCAAAAAATAATAGCAACAAAAAATCAATATATAATTTATGCAACT
>CANSTR010000042.1 GCA_947649935.1 uncultured Clostridia bacterium | reverse complement strand
TATGTGTCTATTTTTTTATGTTATTTTTGTTGCTTTATTTTTTTGAACTGAGGTTTTGAAAAATTTTTGGGTTTACAAAGAAAAGTACTTGAAAAAATAATAAATAACATATATAATAAAGAAGTCAAATCATAAATTGAGAAAGGAAGAATAAAATGGCTACAAGAGATAAGAATTTTTGGATTTTATTGATATTTATTTTGGCAGGATTAGTTATTGGAGGACTTTTGGGCGACTTAGCAGCCAAAGTCGATTGGCTATGGTGGCTGGGGTTTGGACAGCAGTTTGGGTTAGAAACTCCACTTGTTTTAGATTTAAGCATTTTGAAAATTACGTTTGGTTTTATGATAAAAATTAATATTGCTAGCATTATTGGCATAGCAATCGCGTTATTTTTGTATAGAAAGGTTTAGGGCATGTTAGAGATTTTAAAAGAGGCGTTGCTTGATAGCGTTAAATTAATTCCATTTTTGTTTGTGACTTATGCAATTATGGAATATTTAGAGCACAAAACGTCAGATAAACATAAAGCGCATATGCAGCGTTCTGGAAAATGGGGACCTATCATTGGGAGCATTTCGGGAGCATTTCCGCAATGCGGATTTTCCGTATCTGCCACCAATTTATACGTCGGACGTGTCATCACATTGGGAACCCTAATGGCAGTTTATTTATCCACTTCAGATGAAATGATTCCTGTTTTTTTGTCAGAATCGGTTTCGGCAAATGTCATTTTCAAAGTGCTTTTATTAAAAATCGTTGTTGGAATGCTCGCAGGAATTGTGATTGACAGGATTTGGACCAAGCAAAAAGATACCGAAAACGAAATGGCGCATTTGTGCGAGCAGGCTCATTGTCACTGCGAAGAAGGCATTTTGAAATCTTCCATTAGACATACCGTAAGCATTACAGTATTTATATTTGTGATAAATCTCGTTTTGGATAGCATCATTCATGTTGTGGGAGAGGAAACGATTTCCAATTTCCTTCGAGGCAGAACCTTTTTAGGACCAATTCTAGTTGGTCTGATTGGCTTAATTCCAAACTGCGCCGCCTCTGTGATGATTGCGGAATTGTATATTGACGAAATCCTATCAGCAGGCACGATGATAGCGGGATTACTCGTTGGAGCTGGTGTTGGGCTAGTGGTTTTAATCAAGGAAAATCAAGATGTCAAGGAAAATTTGAAAATCGTTGGGTTGTTGTATGCCATTGGCGTTGTAGTTGGAATTTTGTTAGAAGCAATCGGATTAACGTTGTAAGGGGAGATGAAATGAAAAAAACAAAACGAAAAATATTTGAAACATCGATGAAATTGTTTTCGGAAAAAGGATATGAGGCGACAAGCATTGAAGAAATCACGGCGACTGTCGGAGTCGCGAAAGGAACGCTGTATTATCATTTTTCGAGCAAAGAGGAAATTTTTAATTTCTTAATTGAAGAAGGCATGAATTTGCTCAAAATGAGCATTGAAATTAAAACAGCAAAGTGCAAAACTACGCTTGATAAATTAAAAGCCATTGTGCTGATTCAGTTAAAAGGAATTAAGAAATACGAAAATGTTTTGACCATTGTGATGAGTCAAGTTTGGGGAAATGAGCCACGAAATGTGTTATGCAAAGAAAAAGTGCTGGAATACATTCAGGTGATTCAAAATATTTTAGAAGAACGGAATGCAAAATGGAGATATCAAAAATTGCGATGCAGAAGTGTTGGCATGCGAACTTTTTTCGTTGACTTGCTCGACTTTGATTTACCGTAGAAAAAAAGGCGATTTTGAAATTGATACTTTATATCAAGAGTATGAAAAAATATTATTAGATAAATTAATTTAGGGGAGAGAAAAATGGAATCGAAAATTTATAAGGGATGTGAAAAATTATACCAGCCAGAGCCAATCAGCAATTTGAAAGAATTGTTGCAAAAAACGGAAAAATTGTATGGGGACAAAGTGGCATTCAAGTTTAAAACAGAGGAGCCAGGAAAATTTCGCACCAAAACATATCGTGAATACATCGAAGAAATCAATTGCTTGGGAACGGCGCTTTTGAGTCTTGGCTTAAAGGATAAAAGAATTGCTGTGATTTCGGAAAATCGCTATGAATGGACGCTTACTTATTTTGCAACTGTCAACGGAACTGGTGTCATTGTGCCATTGGACCGCTCTTTGCCAGAAGTGGAAGTGATGAATTTGATTGAAGGTTCTGAGGCAGAAGTCATTTTTTATTCGGACAAATACAATGAAATTATGGAAAAAGTAAGAAAAGAAAAAATTGGCAAAATCCAGTTTTTCATTTCCATGGACGCTGAAAAAAGTACGGACGACGTATATTCCCAAAAAGAATTAATTCAAATTGGGCGTGATTTGATGCGAAACGGTGCACGAACCTTTGTGGATAGCGAAATCGACAATGAAAAAATGGCAATTATGTTATTTACTTCTGGCACGACCTCCAAAAGCAAAGCGGTGTCCTTGTCGCACAAAAATATTGTAACCAATGTAATGGACATTGCGTCTGTTTTTGATGTGAGCGAAAAGGATACCTTGTTGTCATTTTTGCCATTGCATCATACTTACGAATGTACGGTAGGATTTCTGTATCCGGTATATAGGGGGGCATGTATGACTTACTGCGAGGGCATTCGCCACATTGCCGATAATATTCGAGAATACCAGGTAAGTGTGATGATTTCGGTGCCTGTGCTTTTTGAGAGTTTGTACAAAACCGTGATGAAAACGATTGAGAAACAGGGCAAAATGAAAAAAGTTCAAATGGGGATTAAAATTAGTAATTTTTTAAGAAAAATTGGAATTGATAAAAGAAGAACGATTTTCAAAGAGATTCACGAAAACTTAGGCGGAAATTTGAGATTGTTTGTGGCTGGTGCAGCAGCGTTTGACCCCAAAATGGAAAAAGGTTTGAACGATTTGGGAATTGATACGTATCAAGGTTATGGATTAACCGAAACGTCGCCGGTTATTGCGGCAGAACATAAAATGGTTGTGCGATATGGTTCAGTTGGCAAAATTTTCCCAAGCTTGGAGGCGAGAATTTTTGAGCCAAATGAAGAAGGAATCGGCGAGATTTGCGTTAAAGGTGGCACGGTTATGGCTGGTTATGTTAATCACGAAGAGGCGACCAAAGAAGCAATTGTGGATGGCTGGTTTCATACAGGCGATTTGGGCTATTTTGACAAAGATGAATTTTTGTATATCACAGGCCGAAAAAAGAATGTGATTGTGTTGAAAAATGGTAAAAATATTTATCCAGAAGAAATTGAAGCCATGATTAATGACATCAAAGGAGTCAAGGAATCGTTTGTGTATGGAAAGCCGGAAAATGGCGATAAAGTGGATTTAAAATTGTGCACGAAAGTGGTGTATGACCTAGAAGTCTTCCAAAAAGAGCTTGGTTTGGAAGACGAAGATAAAATCAGAGAAGTGATTTGGAAGGAGATTAAGGAAATCAATAAAAAAATGCCAACGTATAAATATGTTAAGGAACTGATTGTAACAGAGGAAGAATTTATTAAAACGACGACGCAGAAAATCAAGCGTTTTGAGGAATTAAAGAAAATGGGAATTTTGCAGTAAAAAGTCGACAAAATATTACAAAACTGTTACAAAAAGCGCAAAAAGTAACAGAAATGTAATATAAAAAGTGCGAAAATCTCTTGTATTTTTGAAACAAAACATGTATAATAAGAATAGTTAAAATGAAACCAAGGAGGTAAGTTTACAATGTCATTCTTTAGGAAATCCGGCATAGTAAACGTGAAAATGGTAATCACGGAAGAAAAAATTTTATCGAATATAGACAAAACGCAGAAATTAATTAATCCAACGAGCAAAAAGCAAATTGTGAAGTTAGAGGAGGATGCCGATTTTAGAGATTTAGTGGAGTCTATAAAAACGTATTTGATGGAGTATCCGCAAAAGAATACATTTCCACCAGATGTCTATAAAGCGGCTTATGATTTAGTTGAATATGCAACCAATCAATTTGAAGAAAATACAAAAAAAGTGGAGGATTTAATTCGCGAAAGAGAAAAAAATATTAAATTGGCAAATGTGTTAACAGATGTTTTGAAGGCAGTTCAGGTCAAAGCAAAAAATTGGAGGGAAATTTTAAAGAAAGTAAAAAGAAAATATCCGGAAGATGTTGTGGAAGCTTTGAAGTTGATTGGGGCGTCTGAAGAAACGTCAGAAGAATACGAAGCAGCAGAAAAATTGATTAAGGCAAAAATTAAAAATTTAGAGTCTAATAGTTTTATTGAGATTGATATGGAGCGAATTGAAGACCGTTCCAAAGCACTAAGTTACATAGGAATTGAAATTGCAGAGGCGTTAAAATATATTCCAGCACCTGCGCAGGTGTTAGAATCTGTTGCAAATCAGCCATCTGAAAATGTGGTTCAAGAGGAAATTACTACAATTCCAAATAAACCAACTTCTGAAATTTTGCAAGATATTATAACAGAAAATGTTGAAAATAGTGATAATCAAGTGGAAGATTCCAATGAAGTTTTGGATAATTTTATAGCAGATACTAGATTTGAAACAAAGCCAAGTTTGTGGCAAAAAATTAAGAATAGTAAATTGGTAAGAGCGATTCGTTTTATTACGAAAATAAGAATTCGCGTAGAATTTCCAGCTTTGCCGGAGGGTAGAGGAGAATAAAAAATGAAAATCATAAAACCTTGGGTTGAATTAGAAGCAATTGACGGAGTAAAAGTCATGAAAAGCTTGGAGAGAGCTGCAAAACATTGCTATCGCACAGAAGGAAATATTAAGGAAAATAGTTATGACCATTTTTTGAGAAATTGCATTAGTCGTGGACATGAGTCGGTGTTGGAACATGAAAAAGTGACAGTTCGCATTTGTTGTGATGTTGGGGCGTATAAAGATATTACGCGTCATCGTTTGGCTTCTTTTTCGATTGAAAGTACGAGATATTGCAATTATAGCAAAAATAAATTTGGGAATGAAATTTCTTTCATTGAGCCTTGCAATATCGATGACGAAAATTTGTATGAGCAATGGAAAGATTGCATGGTAAATATTGAGCAAACCTACAACAAAATGGCAGCAGATGGCGCTTTGCCAGACCAATTAAGATTGCTTTTGCCACATAGCACAGCAGCAGAACTTACCATGACAGCTAACATTCGCGAATGGCGCCACGTTTTTGCACTACGTGCGGACAAACATGCTCATCCTTCGATTCAACAATTTATGATACCATTGCTTTTATATTTCAAACAACAAATGCCAGCGCTTTTCGATGAAATAGCCTATAACGAGGATTTCGACCCTGCTAAATATGCGGAAATAAAAATTGTGAATCCATAATTTTTACAAAATATAAAACCAAACAATAATTGTACAAGGAAGGATAAGTCCGGAGAATTGCAAAAAAGCAAACTGCAATTCCTCCTGGCTTATTTTGTTTTTGTTTGATTTCATAAATCCCATAATAAAAGGACTTCAAAAAACATAATATGACTAATAAAATCGCTAAATATGGCATAATCTTCTCCTTAAAAATTATTCTTTATTTAATAATTGACTGGATGTAATTTGCGTATGAACATGGACTTCGTAATTGGAATTTTCAAAAATTTCATTCCAATGAATTTTGTTGAAATCATCGATGGTTAAATATTTCGAAGACAACATGCCACCAAATCCAGCAATGTCTGAACGATATTCTTTTGTAATTTTGCCAAGGTAAGTTCGGATGAGTTCCTGGATGTATTCATTACAAGTATCTTCCACCTTTTTGATATTATCTGGATTGGTATAATCAAATTCTTCACCAGAGCTGTTAATACTACCTTGAAGACTCAAATCAATTTTGATAAAAGGGGCATTATTTTCTAATCTTACATCAATATCCGGTTTTTTTACTTTTCTCAAATTTACATCAATGACATGATTTTCATCAAAAGGATTTGTGATTGGTATCATGCAACCTTCTAAATGGTTTGTTACCATTAAGTGAGCAATCGTTTCTAGTGCACAAATGGTTCCAACCATAGAATCTTCTTTGAAAACAGCAGCACCGAAATTTTGAACAGTATCCTCGTTGACTAGTGCATAGATAGCTGTGGCTTGTGTTTGTTCATTGTTGAGTCTGGAGGAAAAATTGTTGAAAGTCGAATCAATGGTGTATCCTGTGTAATCTACAGAATTCAAAATGTAGTCATATAAACGGGATGAAAAACTATCACTCGAATTTGTCACATTGTCTAATAAATCATAAGAGGATTTGGAACTAATCATGACATTGCAAGTAGAACGAACCTCTGTATCGTTTCCAAGTGTGTTGATGAAATTTTTGATGCCTTCTTTCGCAATTTCTTCCGAAAAAATAATGGCTGAACAATGGGACAAATTAATTTTCTTATTTAAATAGTTATTTAAAATGTTAATGCCAGATTCAATGGTTCTGCAATCCACAGAATAAATTTTGGATTCATTGGATTGAGCTGACGAACTTTCTGAGGAGCTGGACGGTTTCGCATTTTGCACATGAAGGGTAATTAAATTATCGTCTTTTTCGGATTTGTCAATGCCAAGAGCAACGATATAATAAAAATTTTCAATGCCAGTGGAATCATAGCAACCAGTTAGCATAAATAAAAGCAATGTTAAAATTAATAAAAAAGCAATGTATTTTTTAACCATAGTGAATCATCGAATTTCCTTTCTTAAATTTGAATTTTAAATTCGCCAAAATCATAATGATAAAATTAATTCCAAAAACTAAGGCTATAATTAAATATTTATAAACAACGTCTTCTAAGATGTGACCAAGTGCAATATTAAAAGGCAGTAGGCAAAGTCCAAATAAAATGCTAGTGCTTGAAAAAGTAAGCATTTTGGAATCTGACAAATTGGTTAGTTTGGCAAATACACGATTGACCATAAAAATACTAACACTCAAATAGCAGAAAATCGAAATTAGCCAAAGCAAAATGAAAATCGCATCTAGTCTTTGCACAAAATCGCCCAAGGTGATTTTTCGAGAGAGCAAATACAAGGAGTTGATTGGCTCAGTTTCATTTTCAATCGGAAAAATCGTCAGGATAGAAATGACGGTTAAAAATAACAAAACCCAGGAGATAGCATAAGAAGCGGTTGTTATTTTTTGAAAATGAAAACTGTCTTTTAAAAGTGGCATTAAAAAATAATAGTAGGTGATGATGTAAAGTGAAAACGTATTCAATAAGCCATTTACAAAAGTTGTTTGAAAATTGTAGCCAAAAAACGGTGTAAATTTATTTAACGAAAAATCGTCATACACGGCGAACAATGCTAGCAGGATACTAATAATCGTAAAAGGCACAACAAAGCAAATAGTACGCACAATTGCCTTGAATCCAATTAAATTGGAAATTAGAATGCCTGCCATAAAAAAGAGCAAAACAAAAATCAGTGGGCTTTTTTCAAAGTAAATAATTTTTAGCATATTGGCAAAATCGCTCAGCGTAATATAGGCAACAAAAAGAAAAACGGCAATAAAGATAATGCTTACAATTGTTTTTAACACTTTTCCACCCAAATATTCTGACACATCAATGATATCAGAATTGGGGAAACGTTGGAAAAGGTAATTTAAAATAAGGATGAAAATTAATCCAATCACTCCAACATAAATCATATTAATAATAGCGCCAGTGCCGACAGAATCGATGATGTAGTATGGAATATTCAAAATCAGTTTGCTCACCATGACAATTAAAATCAGGCAAATGGCTTCATATTTTTGCATTTTGTAATTACTGCTTGGCATTTAAATTCCTCCAATCCATACTAATTTTGTCCTCTGCTTTAGGACGTTTGGTATTCAAAAATTCATTACGTCGATCACGCTTCCAAACTGGTTTCATGATAAATCCTTTGTTGCGATCTAAATTGCTAAACGGAATATAAGGCGTAAAAAATGGCACTCCAAAAGATGTTAGATGGCATAAAACAATAAAGTGTACGAAAAAGGTAAAAGCAATTCCCAAAAAGCCAGCCAAAAATCCCGAAATAATATAAGCAAAACGATAAATTCGAATCGAAGTTGTTAGTGAAAAATCAGGTACCGCAAATCCACAAATTCCCGTGAAAGCAACAACAATAATTAAAATCGGACTCACAATGCTAGCGGAAACAGCAGCGTCGCCTAAAATCAGGGCGCCAATAATACCAATGGTGGTACTAAATGAAGAAGAAACACGAAGTCCAGCCTCTCGAATCAACTCAAATGAAATTTCCATAATTAAAATTTCAAAAATAACCGGAAACGGAATCGCTTCTCTCGCATTCGCAATCGCAAATAGGAGTTCTGATGGAATCAGCTCCTGATGATAATTCGTAATGGCAACGTAAAATCCAGGCAAAAAAGTAGCGAAAAATACAGCAATCACTCTCACAAATTTTAAGAAATTGGCAAATTGATAATTCAAGTTTTTATCTTCGCCAGATGTCAAAAAGTCAAGAAAAATGGCTGGAACAACCAAAACAAACGGTGTGCCGATTTACAACGATTGCAATACGACCATCCAACAAATAATTGCTCACACGGTCAGGTCGTTCTGTCGCAATGGTTTGCGGAAAAGGACTGCTCGGATTGTCTTTGATGAACTGCTCGAGTTGTCCAGAAGAGGTTAGAGAATCGATGTTTAGGTTATTGATACGATATTTGGTTTCAGCCACTAAATCATCATTGGCAATATTTTGCACATAACAAATGGCAACTTTTGTCTTGCTGACAACACCAACTTCGACTTCTTCAATTACCAGATTTTCATTATTCACAATTTTTCGAAGCAATGAAGTATTGGTGCGAAGACTTTCCACAAAAGCTTCTTGCGAGCCACGAACGATATTTTCTGTCATAGGAGTTGAAACACTTCTACCTTCAACCCCTTTTGTTTCCACGCAAAAAGCAGTGGCAACCGTGTCCACAAAAAGAGCGCAAGAACCGCCATTCACAGCTTTAATCACAGGTTCAAATTCAGTCTGTTTGGTAATACTATTGTGGGGAATTAAGCCATCAAAAATAAAAGTTTCTAAATTGATTTTTGGCTGTTTTCCACGCGTAATCGAAATACGTCCTGCTTTTGGCTGCTTTGGTTCCTGTTCTTGCATTGTAATGGAATTTTTCAGCAACAATGGTTGCAAAACGGAATTGGTAATGGTTGCCTCATCCACCATGCCATCGATATACAAAAGCATAGCAGGAACTTTTTGGTTTTGAATTGGTATGGTAAATTTTCTAAATTTAACATCACTATTAATCAGTAAATTATATTTTGTTTTGAAATATTCTAAATTCACAGACAAAGAAGGGTAGATGGTTTGTTTTGGTTCCTGTGTTTCTTCTGGTAAATCATTGGCATTTTTAGGCAAAATAAATTCGTATTCATCTGGTTCGTGATATTCAAATAATTGATTGAAATAATTTTTTAAGCCCATGTTCACTAAAATTCCTTTCTTGATAAATCAAATTCTTTTGGTTAGTATTTGTAGAAATACTAAAAATATGCAAATAAAAATATTGACAAAAGAAATAGTATAATGTTAGAACAATAATTATGTTATAATTAGTAAAGTGGAGGAGAAAACAAATAAAAAAATATAGATATAGTAGAAATTCATAGAATATTTAATCTTTTATTTCAATATTTAGAATTTATGATTTCTGCATGAATTTACTTGACTTTTTTGGAATAACGAAATAAAATAAAACCATAATAAAATAAAACAAAGGAGGATGAAATTATGCCATTAGTTACGACAAAGGAAATGTTTGAAAAATCGATGAAGGAGCATTTTGCGATTGGTGCTTTTAATATTAATAATATGGAGTTTATTCAAGCCATTACAGAGGCTGCGAATGAAGCAAAGTCGCCAGTAATTTTGCAGGTAAGTTCCAGTGCGATTAAATATGCTAAAATCAATTATTTGATGAAAATGGTGGAGGCTGCTACTCAGTCGACAGATATTCCAATTGCGCTTCATTTGGACCATGGACCAGATTTTGAAACGTGCAAAATGTGTATTGACGCAGGTTTTACGTCTGTTATGTTTGATGGCTCCAAATATGATTTTGAGGAAAATGTGAGATTGACGAAAGAAGTGGTAGATTATGCGCATGCGAAAGGTGTTGTGGTAGAGGCAGAATTGGGAAAATTAGCTGGCGTGGAAGACGATGTCAATGTCGCAGAAGATGATGCACGCTACACAGACCCGCTACAGGCCAAAGAATTTGTAGAAAGAACAGGTTGCGATTCGTTAGCCATTGCCATTGGAACAAGCCATGGTGCCTATAAATTTAAAGGAGATGCCAAATTGAGATTTGACATTTTGGCAAAAGTAAAAGAACAATTGCCAAATACACCAATTGTTTTGCATGGCGCATCAAGTGTTATACCAGCTTTGGTGGAAATGTGCAATCAAAATGGTGGCAATATCCCTGGTGCCAAAGGTTGCCCAGATGAAATGTTGAAACAAGCGGGAGAAAACGGTGTTTCGAAAATCAATGTAGATACCGATTTGAGATTAGCGATGACAGCGCAAATCAGACGTGTATTCAACGAAGACCCATCTGTTTTTGACCCACGTAAATATTTGGGAGCTGCTCGTGATGAAATCAAAGCAACCGTTGCGCATAAAATACAAGACGTATTTTGTTCTGCCAATAAGGCGTAGGGGTCAATGCCTACATTGACCCAAAAACATAAGGGCACGGTGCACCGTACCCCTACATGTTTGCGTTTTGTTACAAAAATGTAACAAAATTGTAACACAAATGATATATAACGAAAAATAATGCGTGGAACGCATGAGAAAAGCCAGCCTTGCTGAAAAACATTGCAAGACTGGCTTTTGACATTTTACCTTGATTATGATATAAAAAACTTAAGAAATATTTCTTAAGTATATAAGCGAGCGAAATTTTGCTACACAAAATTTCTCACGCTTTGCAACAAACATAAGAATAGGTAGGTGTAAAATTATGGGAATTTATAAAGCTGAAATTGCTAACATGAGAAAAAATATTGGAGAAAACATAGGACAAAAAATTTTGATTAAAGAACCAATGGGAAAAAGAACCAAGCCAGAGGAGAGAGTTGCAACCATTGAAAGAACGTATAATGACTATTTTATGGTGAAATACGAAAATGCAAACAGGGTAGGTTCCTATAATTATACAGATTTATTTATGAAAACAATTGAGGTAAGCATTGAAAATGGTGACCAATATGTACCACTATTCATCCCAAATGTGGCGGACAGAAAGAACAAACTTCATAAAATGTTGCCAGAGCAAGTGGAAAATCAGATTATGGGAAATCGAGGCATGGGCGTCACTGGTGAAACGGCGTAAAATTAGAAAAAGCGTGAGAAATTTTGCAAAGCAAAATTTCGCTCGCTTTTTAAAAACAAAGTAAATTTATCAAGCCTTGAATTACTATCATAAGTTTGAAAAAATTGTGATAGTAAAATATAGAATTTTGTTTTACAAATTCTATATTTTAGGTATTTTTTTGAAAATCCTCCATATATATGTTATATAGAAAAAGCGTAGAAGATAAATTTCTATAGAACAGAGAAGGAGGATTTTTTAAATGGAAAAAAATACTGTAACCATCCATAAAAAAGCGGCAGAAAAGGTGAAAAACATAGAGATAAAAGGCGACATCATTGTGCCAGATACGAAGCCTGATATTGTCAATATTATTGCGACAAATGCCAATCCATATATTTATAAAGAAGATTGCCAAGATGGCAAATATCGTTTTGACGGAAATGTGGATTCTCATATCATTTATTTGTCAGAAAATGGTGAAACAAAGGTGATTGGAACCACATTGGATTTTATGGATTTCATCGAAGATGCCGAGTTAAAGGAGAATATGTCCACCAAGTACACGATTGAAATGACGAATGTAGAAACAAAAATTTTGAATGAGAGAAAAATTAATGTAACAGTTCAGTTAAAATTATGCTTCAACTTTTTTGAATGTCAAAGCATTGAATATTTAGATAATTTGCAATCTTTATCTGGTGTTGAAAAGTTGCAAGAAACAGTGGAGCTAAATACAATGGTAGCAAGCAACACAGTGAAAAGTTCACTCAAAGAAGATATCGGAGTCGATGAAGATGACGAAATTGTAGACCTCATGAAATGTGATGTTTCGGTCAGCAATTTCGAAAATAAAATCAGTTATAACAAAGTTTTGTCTAAGGCAGATGCCCAAATTAAAGTGTTGTATTTAACAGAAAAAGGCAAATGTGGCATGTTGGAAACCCAGATTCCAATCATGAATTTTATTGATATGGAAAAAGTCACAGATGAGGATGTTTGCGAAACAAATTACAAAGTGCGCAACATGAATTTTAAGCCAAATAGTAAAGAGCAAAAATCGATTTCTTGCCAAATTGATTTCGAGGTATCTTGTGAAGTTTGCAAAAAGCAGACAATTGAAATTGTGCAAGATATGTATGGTATCGAGAAAAATATTACGTTTAATCAAAAAGTAGTTGAAGTTCCAGTTGGAGGAAATTCAGCTTGTGAAACAGTTGAAATTAACGAAAATATTTTGGTTGAGGAAATTCGTTCTATTCATGATGTGGATTGTAGAGCAGTCATTACCAACCAAACACCAGCTGGAAGCTTCACAAATTACGAAGGCGAAGTTTGCGTGGATATTTATTTTGACACAGGAAATAACTTAGGTGTAAAACAAGCCAAAATTCCATTTATGGTAAAAATGGAAGGGGAAGCAAGTAGTGTTGAAGTTCAATTTGTGAGAAAGCATTTTAAATTAAATGGCGAAGATGTGGTATGCAATCTTGAAATGGAACTTAAATCAAGCAGTAGCAATTACAAAACCATCAATTTAATTGATGATATTGAAGAGGAAGAAAGAGAAGAAAGCAATGATTATGCGATGATTGTATATTTCGTCAAAGATGGAGACACGATATGGAACATCGCACGCGATTTTAGGGTGACCATGGATAGTATCATCAAAAATAACCAATTAGAAGAAAAACAAACCATTCATCCAGGCGAAAAATTATATATCATGAAATAAATTGAAATTGTTGGGGCACGGGGGACCGTGCCCTTAAATCAAAAATACCGTAGGGGCGATTATCAATCGCCCGTGATATGGATTCATGTTCGCGGGCGACTGATAGTCGCCCCTACAAATCCCTACAATTAGGAGAAGAAAAATGGTAGATAAAATTTATTCGCGCAAAAGAATATGCATTCCCAGAATAAAAAGAAAGAATTTTTCGCCTGCCAAAAAATGGAAGAAACCCAAAATTATTCTGTTGGGAATTTTATTGATTTTAATCATTGCGGTGGTTAGTTTTGTAACATCAGCGTATCCGATTTTGGTGGCAAGTTGCAAAACGGCGTCCGGTTCGAGAGCCAACCATATTGTGAATGAAGAAGTTAGAAATGTCATGAAAGACTATGCCTACAACGATTTGATTGACATTGAAAAAGATGGCAATGGGGATATTGTGCTGATGAAAGCAAACACGATTTTGATTAATGAAGTTACAGCCAAAATCGTACAAAACATTCAAACAGCCATTGACCATACGCCAACCATTACTGTATACATAAACTATGGAACTATTACTGGACTGAGTTTTCTGAAAGCCTGGGGACCTAGATTTAATATAGAACTAGAGGCGGCAGGAAGCATTTATACAGAGTTGAATTCTGAGTTTGAGAGCGTGAATGTGAATCAGACAATTCATAAAATCTATTTAAATTTGAAAACAAGCATTAGTGTTTTAACACCAGTGGGTGTTTTCGGGCGAGATATCGATTCAAAAGTGTTGCTAACAGAGGCAGTCATTGTGGGAGATGTGCCAAGCACATATTATAATTTGAATGGATTGACAGGAAGCGATACGATGAACTTGTTCTAAGTAGATTAGAAAGCCTCAGTTCAAAAAAATAAAGCAACAAAAATAACATAAAAAAATAGACACA
>CANSTR010000041.1 GCA_947649935.1 uncultured Clostridia bacterium | reverse complement strand
TATGTGTCTATTTTTTTATGTTATTTTTGTTGCTTTATTTTTTTGAACTGAGGAACTTTTTCTTTTTTCTACAAAATAAATCATACAGCACTGGAACAAAGAACAAAGTAAGTATCGTCGAATACAACAATCCGCCAATGGCGACAATACCAAGTGGCTGTGTCATTTCAGCTCCATCGCCAATGCCAAGTGCCATAGAAAGCAAGCCTAAAATCGTCGTTAGCGCTGTCATCAAAATTGGGCGTAATCTCAATTTTCCTGTTTGCTTGATTGCCTCCACACGCTCCATGCCTTGTTCCACCAATTGGTTCACGCAATCAATAAACACAATTCCGTTATTTACCACAATACCTGCCAAAACTAAGAAACCTAACATGGCAATAATGCTAATTGCTTGCCCTGTAAAAAATAAGGCTAGTATTCCTCCTGTAAAAGCAAGTGGAATGGTAAACATAACGATAAACGGCAATTTTAAGGATTGGAATTGTGCCACCATAATTAAGTAAATAAACAAAATGGCAACTACAATCATCAATAGCAAATCTCGTATATATTCCATCGTACTGTCCAACTCGCCTTGCACTTTAACCGAATATCCCTCTGGCGCTTGATATGCTTTCAACATATCTTGCACCTCTCGGCTCACTAATGTTGAATTATAGCCATCTTTGATTGCACAGCTAACTGTCACATAACGATTATTTTTTTCGCGCATAATATTTTCCAAGCCTGTGTTATCTTCTAATGTGGCGATTTCTGATAAATGAATTGTCTTGTCTTCCTCATCTTCTTTCACATCCAACTCAATATTCATCAAATTTTCTGGATTAACTACATCACTATCCGCTTTTTGAAGGATAATTTGGTATTCTTTTTTGTCAATTTCCACAGTGGTTCCTTCGATTTCTGTCTTGATTTGACTGGCAATCGTGCTATAAACTTGCGCCACTGTCAAATTATATTTCATCGCTTTATTTTTATCGACATGAATTCTTTTTTCTTTGCTTGAGTTCTCTGCAACACCTTCAATTTCGTCAACTCCCTCAATCGCTGCTAACTTGCTTTCCACATCTTGCGAAATTTCTTTTAATTTATCAATATCATTTCCTACAATTTGAGCAGAAATTCCACTCGCCATCATGGCTGACATATCCATATCGGATGTACTAATTTCGATTTCTGCATTCAAATCAGCTGTTAATTCCTCAATTTTTGTCGCGATTTCTTCATTTGTCAAGGTTCTTTCTTCGCCTAAAACAAGATACATGCTAACACCTGAGGCGCTAGAATTCATCATGCTAGAGCCAGTTGCATTGTCGATTGCGCCAACTTTGCTAATATCCGTAATTTCCAAAATTCTAGACATCACTGTGTCTGCCAAAGTTCGTGTTTCTTCAAACGTCGCCTCTTTTGGCATCGTAATCGAAATCGACATCTCATCACTTGCCACTTGTGGAATGAATTCGATTTCCATTTTGGTCATCAAATAAATACTCGTACCTAGCAAAACAACCACCAAAATAATCACAACTGGCTTGCATTTCAAAGCAATTCCCAATAATTTCGAGTAACCATTGCTTAAATGATTGATGAATTTATTTTCTTTATCCGACACTTTATGGAACATCTTTGATGCCATTGCTGGTACCACCGTTAACGCCATAATCAAGCTAGCAATCAATGAGTACGCAATCGTAAGTCCAATATCTTGGAACAATTGTCTTGACATTCCTTGCACAAACACGATTGGCAAAAATACGCAAATCGTGGTCAGTGTTGACGCAATAATCGCACCAGTCACGCTTTTGGCGCCTGCCATGGCTGCTTCTTTAACATCTTTTCCTTCTTTTCGAAGACGATAAATATTTTCAATGACAACAATTGAGTTATCAACCAACATACCGACACCCAACGCCAAGCCAGACAAGGACATAATATTAATCGTAATACCACTAAAATACATCATCGCAATTGCAAACACGACGCTAACTGGAATGGACACAGCAACAATAATCGTTGGTTTCCATTCTTTCAAGAACAAGAATAACACAACAATTGCCAAAATTCCACCAATCACCAAACTTTGCATCACAGACCCGATAATCATATCAATGTAAACACCTTGGTCCATCAAATTCGTAAAGGAAATGTCTTCATATTTTTCGTCTAATTGTGCCAATTTTTCTTGCACCGCGCTTGACACATCTTTGGTCGACGCCGTACTTTGCTTCGAAAAAGCCAACACAATTCCGTTATTTCCGTTTACTTTTGCATAAATGTCATTGCCGTTATTTGTAACTTCAATGTCCGCCAAATCTGAAAGTT
Organism: uncultured Clostridia bacterium; assembly: GCA_947649935.1. Taxonomy (GTDB): domain Bacteria; phylum Bacillota; class Clostridia; order TANB77; family CAG-508; genus Scatovivens. The sequence goes on along the minus strand of CANSTR010000041.1, from coordinate 11,745 downwards.
TAACTTCCTCCAAGCCTTTCATGTCAAAATGAAACAAAACCAAGTTTTGAATTTCTTCGATTGTGGCAAATTTATCGCCAACTTTTACCGTAATATCCTCGCCTACGTAACCTGCTGGCATTGCAAAATTTTCTGCTGTTAAAATTTGCGAAACCAAATCGGTTGTGATAATTCCGTCAATCGATGCTTGCTCTAAGGCTTTATCGCGTGCATCTTCAAATTGCTCTAATCCTTCATCCAATTGCTTTTGCGCGATATTTAATTCGGTTTCCGCTTTCGTCGTTTCGCTAACCAATGTACTTTGCGCCACTTGCAACATGGAGCTTGTGGAATCTAATTCTGCTTTCTTTGCATTTATCATATTGGTTGCTTCGCTCATTTGCGCCAAACCAGAATTGATTTGCGCTAGCCCAGAAGTCAACTGCTCTTTTCCAGCCGCTACTTCTGCCTGTTTCTGATCGATTTGTGCCAAACCTGCTTGCAAACCAGTAAATGCTTCGTTTGACTGAATCGCGCTAATCGAAGCATCCAATTTCAAGATATTGTTGGTCGCTTCTGTTAATTCTAACAACTCGGCTCCTGTGATTTCGCCTGAAACTTGCTTTGCCTCTAATTCTGCTTTTCGTGCTTCTAACGCTGTTTTTTGGGTTTGCATTTCTGTAATTTGTGCGTTAAAAGCTGCCAAACCTGTTTCCAATTCTTGCTTTTTCGTCGCCATTTCAGTTTCTGCGCTTGTGATTTGCGCCAAATTGCTTTCCAATTCTGCCTTTGTACTGTTCAATTCTGCGCCTTTTGAACTTAATTCAATTTCTGCTTTGGTGATTTCATTTCTACCACTTTCTACTGCTGCAATTCCATCAGCAATTTCCTGTGTTTTTTCTGTCTTTGTTGTTGCCAACTGAGATTTTCCTGAATTAATTTCCCTTTTGGCTTTATCCAAATCTTTCTTTTTATCGGCAAGTTCTGCATTTACGCTTGCCAACATTTTGTCATTGACCTGATTAATTTTCTCTTGATTTAATTTGATCTTCAGTTCGTTTTCAATCGCGCCATAAGTATCCACAGATGCTACACCATCCACGCTTTCTAGTTCTGGAATTAACGTATTTTCCACAAATTCCGTGATTTTGGAACTATCTGCATTTTCCATATCCACAGCAGTCATCAAAACTGGCATCATATCTGGATTCATTTGCATAACCGTTGGCGTTTGCACACCTTCTTCCAAATTTGCTTCTAGCACATCCAACTCTTGACTAATTTCTATCATGACAGAATCCATGTTGCTTTCGCCATTAAATTCCAACATTACCATGGAATAATTCTCTGAAGAAGTTGAGCTGACTTCTTTGATATTGCTAATTCCCATCATGCCTTGCTCAATTGGTTTACTCACCGCTTCTTCGACCTTTTCCGGCGTCGCGCCTGGATATGTCGTAATAATTGCCACATAGGGCATTTCCATACTTGGCAATAAGTCGGTTGTTAAATTCATAAAAGAAATGATTCCCAAAACAAGAATAATCACAACCCCAACAAAAACCGTGTACGGCTTTTTTACACTAAAATTTGACATTTCAACATCCCTCCGATTTTTTTCACTCATTTTTTAATTATACCATATTTTTCCTAGGATTTCAACCATTTTATGTAAAATAACTTAATATTATTTACTATTCCATAAAAAAATGAGTGATGAATAAGCCTTTTCAGCTTTATCATCACTCTACATGAGTTAAGTTTCAACTCATGTTTGGACGCTTTCTCAAAAAATTTCATTTTAATATCCACAAATTTCCCTTAATTTATGGATATCTAACTCCAAATAATCTGATAATATTTTCAAGGTTACTATCCTTGGCTTTATTCCATTTCCTTTTTCAATATAGCTCAATGTCTTTTTGCTTATTCCACAGAGTTTCGCCAAATTATCCTGAGAATACCCCTTGTGTAGCCTAGCATTTCTCACTATATCTGCTAATGTTTTTTCCTCTCTTTCATATTGATATCCACTGTTTTTCATCACTTCATCCAGCTCTAAATCTAGGTAATCTGCCAATTTTTTCATAGTTATCGGTTGTGGTTTTGTTGATTTTCCTCTTTCGATAGCCACCAATGTCTGTTTACCCATTCCACAAAGTCTTGCTAAATTCTCCTGAGAATACCCCTTGTGTAGCCTAGCACTTCTCACTAGAGCTGCTAATGTTTTTTCTTTTCTTTCACACCAATATCCACTACTTTTCATCAATTCATCCAACTCTAAATCTAAGTAATATGCTAAATTTCTCATAGTCATCCGTTGCGGTTTTGTTGATTTTCCTCTTTCAATACCCCCCAATGTCTGTCTACTTATTCCACAAAGTTTCGCCAAATTCTCCTGAGAATACCTCTTGTGTAGCCTACCAGTTCTCACTAGGTCAGCTAATGTTTTTTCTGGTAAATCTGGCTTCAAATAACCACAACTTTCCATCAACTGATGAAAATCTAGCTTTAGATAATCAGATACTACTTTAAGAGTTTTAACATGTGGTTTTGCCACTTTCCCTTCTTCAATTCTTTGCAAATAACGAGGTGTCATTTCGCACAAAATCGCCAACTCCTCATAAGTTAATCCCAAATTGCTCCGGGCTTCTCTAATTAATTTTCCTACCATAGAATCGTCCTCCTATCACATATTTATATAACTATTATACCATATTTTACATATTATGTCAAACTCAAAAATATTATATCTATAATTAATCTTCATTCTTTACTAAAAAAATACTACAGCACATAAATTACATATGCCATAGTATTTTCAGTAAAATTACCCTTGTTCTCTTCCTCTTTCTTTAAATGTCTATTTTGTCAGATTTTGCATAGACCATTAAATCTTCAACAGTTACATCAACAGAAATTTGGTTAAAAATCCCTAAAATGTCTGCAATTTCTTCTAATTTTTTCTGCATCTTTTCATCTGTAAAATCAAAAAATTGCTCATTATCATATCCCCATATTGCATGTGCATCCTCTTCTTCAACTTCTTCAGCTGTCAAAACCAGAAATGCCACCATTTCAAACCATAGATGGTTTGGGATTTCATCTGCTTTAAATAAGAAGGATTTATTTTCTTTTAACAATTCATCAACCTTCTCATCAATCTTAGCAATAATCTCTGCATTAATTATTTCCAAGTGCTCTTTAGTAGCAACCTTGAACACTTCCCGGTTAGGAATTTCGGCTTCCAATTTCTCTAATAAATATTTTTTTGCATTTTCTCTATTCATATCTAATCCTCCTGTTGTTTTTATTTAAACTGCCTTAGAATTTTAAGGAAGAGAACTTCTAATCAGTTTATGTTAATTATTTTATCACATATTATAGATTATGTCAAATATTTTTTCAAACTGTCTCCATTTCACAATATACCAAAAACAGAATCCTACTAAAAATTTCTCTTTCCATAAAATTACACGACGCTCTAGAATGCGTTCTAAGCGCACAAAAGTTAAAAATAGAGAAAAATGACTAAAAAATGAAAAAACGCGCTAAAAAGTATTTTTTCGGATTTTTTAGAGGCATAAAAAGGGTAGGTATCCAAAAAGTCACTTTTTTGGTGACGCATTTTAAAGCTCAAATTCGCATTTTTTGAAAGCAGGTAGACATAAACCATTACCAAGGGAATCAAATCGATTAGAACGCACGTAAAGTGCTTCTACGTCGATGTGTATTTTTTTAGAAAATTGAAAAAGGGCACAGTTCCCTGTGCCCCTACGTAAATTTTTTACGCTTTTTTATCTTCTTCAGAAGCATTTGCTTCTGCTTTTTCTTCTTTTTTCTCTGAAACATTTTCTGTTTTTGCTTCTTCTGCAACAGGTGCTTTTTCTGTTTCTGTTGCAACTTCAATAGTTTCCTCCACAACTGGAACTGGTTCTTCCAAAGCCTTTTCTACTTCGACTGCCTCTGGCTCGCCTTCCACTGGTACAACATCTTCTTTTACCGTAATTTCTCTTGTTTCAATTCTTGCACCAACTTGCTCTTTTGTCTTAGCAGCTTTACCAACTCTGTCTCTCAAATAATACAATTTCGCTCTTCTTGCTCTACCAACTCTCGTCACTTCAATTTTCTCAATTCTTGGTGAATGCACTAAAAATGTCTTTTCCACACCAACGCCATACGAAATCTTTCTTACAGTGAATGTTTCGTTAACGCCTCCTCCTTGTTTTTTAATAATAATTCCTTCGAAAACTTGAATTCTTTCTCTGTTTCCTTCTTTTACTCTCACATGAACACGGACAGTATTACCAATTTTCAATTCTGGTATTTTATTCTTCATTTGCTCATGCTCAATCGATTTTAAAATATCCATTTTAATCCTCCTTCTTTCCAATTTCAAAATCTTCTAAAAATCGTTTGTCCTCGTCAGACAACTCTACTTTTTCCAATAAATCTGGTCTTTTTTTCATCGTCCTGTTGAAAGCCTGTTTTTTTCGCCAATTTTTGATGTTTTCATGATGACCTGACAGTAGAACTTCTGGCACCTTTTCGCCTTCAAAAACTTCTGGTCTTGTATATTGTGGATACTCCAAAAGTCCGTTTGAAAATGTTTCTTCCTCTGTCGAGCCTTCTGATAAAACGCCTTCCACGTATCTGGAAACGCAATCGATCAACACCATCGCTGGCAATTCTCCGCCAGTTAAAACATAATCTCCAATCGAAATTTCTTCGTCCACCATTTTGTCCAGCACTCTTTGGTCAATTCCTTCATAATGCCCACACAAAAGTATCAAATGTTCTTCTTTCGCCAATTCCAAAACTTTTTCTTGCGTCAAAGTTTTCCCTTGTGGCGTTAAATAAATCACTTTAGCCTTTTCTGTTTTGACAAATTGGTAACTATCCCAAACAACATCTGGTCGAATCAGCATTCCTGCGCCTCCACCGTAAACGGTGTCATCTACTTTTTTATGTTTGTCTTTGGAAAAATCCCTCATGTTAATCGAATTGATTTCAATTAAATTTTTGTCAATTGCTCTCCCAATCACACTTTCCTGCATCATATCAAACATTTCAGGAAATAATGTTAAAACATCAAATTTCATGTTACAAACCTTCTATCAAATGAACGATTATTTGGTCTTTTTCCAAACTGGTTTCTTTGATTACATCTGGAATTCCTGGCAGCAATTTTTGCTTACCCAATTCATCCTTTACCACATAAATATCATTGGCACCAGTGGAATAAATATCGTCTACTTTGCCTAACATTTCGCCTTCGTCTGTGTACACATCCAGCCCAATCAAATCCGCGATATAATAGACACCTTCTGGCAATTCCCCCAAATCAGACCTTTTTACTAGCAAATAAGTATCTCTCAAAGTTTCTGCTTCCTCAATTGAATCACAGCCTTTGAATTTCAAAATCACTTGATTTTTGCTATAGCCAACTTTTTCGATTTGCTTTTCAATCATTTGCGTTTTTTTCTTTAAATAAATTGTATCTAAAGTTTCAAATACGCTATCGTCTTCTGCAAACGAATTCAGTTTCACTTCGCCTTTCAAGCCTTTGGTATTCACAATTTGACCTAATTCTAAATATTCTTTCATCGCCTAACCCACAAACTCTACATTGATTTTTTTATGTTCTTTGCTTGCTACCGCTTTCATCACATTTCGGATTGACTTCGCCATTTTACCTTGTTTTCCAATGACTTGCCCCATATCCGCTTGTGCCACTTTGACAGATAAAACAATCGTATCTTTTGTTACAGTTTCTTCCACAGATACTTGGTCTTTATGATCCACTAATCCTTTTATCATTACTTCTAACAATTCTTTCATAAAGCATACACTCCTTATCCTTATTTTGTAGCTTTCGCGATGATTGCTTTTACGGTTTCTGTTGGTTGTGCGCCATTTTTCATCCAAGCCTCTGCTTTTTCGTTATCTAAAACGATTGTCGATGGTTTTGTCATAGGGTCATAAGTTCCAATTTGTTCAATGATTTTTCCATCTCTTGGAGATTTTGAATCAGCTACCACAATATGATAGAATGGAGCCTTTTTCTTTCCAACTCTTTGTAATCTTATTTTTACCATTTTTTCACCCCCTGTAAAATTTTAATTTATCATAAAATTATAATAAAATATTATAAAATTATTGCAATTTATCCAAATCATCGAAACTGTCTAAATCCAAATCCTTTGGATTTATCTTCATTTTGCGCATCATATTTTTCATTTTTTTCGGTGACTTCAAATTTTTCATCATGCTCTGCGTCATCTCAAATGTTTTCATAAATTTATTGAGCTGTTGCACGGTTGTTCCACTTCCTTTGGCAATACGAATTCTACGACTTGCATTTAAAACTTTCGGATTACTTCTTTCTTCCTTCGTCATCGAGCAAATCATGGCTTCGATTCGGTTTAATTCCTTATCATCGACTTCCACATTTGCTAGCTGATTCCCAACACCAGGCAACATTTTCAAAATCGATGAAAACGAACCCATTTTTTTCATTTGCCTTAATTGTGTCAAATAGTCGTCTAAATCGAATTTATTTTTTCGAATGCTTTTTTCTAGCTTTTCTGCTTCACTTAAATCAAAATTTTCCTCAGCTTTTTCAATAATGGAAAGCACATCTCCCATGCCTAAAATTCTCGATGCCATTCTTTCTGGATGAAATTCTTCCAAATCACTCAATTTTTCGCCAGTTGCAATGTACTTGATTGGCTTTCCTGTGACTTTTTTGACAGACAATGCCGCACCGCCTCTGGTGTCACCATCGAGCTTTGTGAGCACAATTCCATCAATGCCAACCTCGTTATTGAATGTTTCAGCAATGTTCACCGCATCTTGACCAATCATCGAATCCACAACAAGCAAAATTTCATGTGGTTTCACGCTTTTTTTGACGTCTTTTAATTCCTGCATCAATGCTTCATCAATTTGCAAACGCCCTGCGGTATCCAAAATCACAACATCATGCAATTTCGAAATCGCAACTGACAATGCTTGTTTCGCAATCAAATTCACATCTTTTGTCATTTCATTGGCATACACGGGAATATCAAGCTGTTTTCCAACGACTTGCAATTGCTTAATCGCAGCTGGTCTGTAAACATCACAGGCAACGAGTAATGGCTTTTTTCCTTGCTTACGAATGACATTTGCCAATTTCCCAGCAGTCGTGGTTTTACCCGAACCTTGCAAACCAACTAGCATTATCACCGTTGGCGGATTGGGCGTAAAATTCAACTTTGCATCTTCCCCACCAAGTAATTCTACCAATTCATCTTTTACAATTTTGATGACTTGTTGTCCTGGCGTTAAAGACTTCAAAACATCTTGCCCTAAGGATTTTTCTTCAATCACTTTTACAAAATCTTTGACGATTTTGTAATTCACATCAGCTTCTAACAAAGCAAGTTTTACTTCTCGTGTTACTTCTTTTAAGTCATTTTCCGTAATTCTCGCTTTTCCTTTTAGCTTTCTCGTTATTTCTTGTAATCTAGAAGATAATCCTTCAAACGCCATCTTAAAAACCTATCCTTTCGTTTCCATTTAAACCAAACAATTTAACTTGTTTTTCACATCCTCGAGAACATTTGCAATTTCGTTGTCTGTCGAGTTTTCTGTCAAACTGCTAATTTCTGACAAAATCATTGCAATCTGTTCTTCTTGCATTTTACTTTTCTTCATGATTCCTAACTTTTCCTCAAAATTGAAAAGTTTCCTTTCCCCTTTCTTCAGATTATCTCTCACAGCCTGCCTTGTAATCTTCTCGTTTTCCGCGATTTCTGCTAAAGATAAATCGTTATTATAGTAGTCATTTAACAAATCATATTGCTTTTGGGTCAACAATTTGCCATAAATCTCTAATAGAATGCTTATTTTGATACTATTTTCAACCTCCATGACTACTCCTTTTACTGTAATGCTATTATACTTTACACCATTTTTTTGCATTTGTCAAGTGTTTTTCGTAAAAAAGTTGAAAAGAGAGCATATCTATTACTTCTTTTCTCAAAAATAATAGATATGCCCTCTTTTCCAATTGAAATCAATAACGTGATTACCGTTACCCATTTTCGACCTTTTAAGAATCAATTATTTGGCTCTCTGCTGCAGTGCAAAAATCTCATGTTGGCATGCATAAATATTTGCCTCATTTTTATTCATTCTTTCTTCTAATTGATGCATTTTTTCTGCCCTCTCTAGATTTTTTTGATTATCTAGCAAAGCTAATTCTCCTACTGTTAGAATTCGATCTCCATATTTCTGCTCAAACAAAAAGAATTGATCCAACATTTCTTTTCTTAATTCTTCTTTTGCATCTGTAATTTCTTGTTCTAATTCAATTTTTACATCTGCAATTTCTTGTCTTAATTCTGCTTTTAACTCTAACATTTCATGTTGTAACTCTTCTTTTACTATTGTTAATTTTTCATCCAACATTTCTCCTATTTTTACCAATAAATCTTCCATATTTTCACCTCCCTTACTTATAATTTGATTTATTTTACCACAATTTTCTCTCCATTGCAAGTCCTTTTTCATTTTTCTTTCGACATTTTTCGACATCTGCTTTTCTAAAATTAATATACAAAAAAGCGAGCAAAAAACTCACTTTTTCAGCACTTTTTTTATTGTTCTTTTGCCAAAATAATCAATCTAGCACTCGAATCATCGGTACAAGTTGAAAGCGAAATTTCTCGTGCGCCTTCTGTATCTCTTGTCATGTAATCTGCATCACTTGGTGATGTTTCATACATATTATAGATCGAATATGTAACCGTTTCCCCGCCTTGGTCTGTTATGTTAATGATATCGCCATTCGACAACTTTTTATTATCTGAGAAAAACAAACCATTTCTGTAATTATGTCCAACAATTGTTGTATTTCCTGGCTGATTCAAGCCCACACCATACAAAATGGCAACTGACGTTTCCAACGACTTTTTCGTTACTTTTTCCAAAATTGGGTAATTAATTTTGGTTTTAGGAATGGAAATACTTCCCATAATTTCATAACCTTCCATAAATTGTTTCTCATTTGAAGCTGTCTGATTATTTCTTTCCGTCGTCATGCCTTCTACTGGATTTGAAACATTTTCATCAACTGTATTGTCATCTTTTGGTTTTTTACGAATTTGAGAAGAAAAGTCCTCCGAAACCTCATGCAACTCTTTATTTTTAGCTTTCACAAAATAAATATCATATACAAAATAACCAATTGTTCCTACAATTAAAATAATAACTACCACTAAAAGTCCTGTTAACACTTTACTATACTTACTATTAAACATAACTTTTTTCTCCTTTCAACGTATTCTTTTCCTCCTAATTATATTATAACATATTTCTTTTTATTTTGCAAATGTATTTTGAAGAAATATTTTTTTGCATATTAAAATAGGGCGATTGTCAATCGCCCCGACGTTATATTTGATAATCTTTTTCATCATATGGCACAATTTCTAAAGTTCCCGCCATTGAAATATCTGTCTTTTGCTCCACCTCAAATTCATAGCTTTCACCTGGTTCCAATTCCCTTAAAATCAGTGGAAAAATCGTTTCACAATCTCCTGTAATTTTCACAGAAACTTTGTTTTCCTGCTTGATTTCTTGCGTTGTATTGGTCACTGTTGCTGAAAAATAAGTACATTTCTCGTCAGGCACATATCTTAGCCCTATGTTCGAAAATTTTAATCCTTCACATTCTTTATCCGAAGTAATAGCATCTCTTACATTGAGAATACTGCCATCTTTCAACGTTTCGCGTCCTTCCCAAAACTGCTTTTCTTCTACCGCAACTTGTTTTTCTACATATTCATCAACAATTGGCTCTAGCTCATCAATCTTTTTTTGAATTTTCTCCAATTTTTGCAATTGCTCTTTCGTAAATTTCTTCTCAGAAATTTTTTCAATATAAGCCGTTTTCTCATGCGAAAATTTTAGCTTTTCTTCTTTACTACCATGCGCAACCGCTTCTGACATTTTCTGATTATAATCCTGCAAAACTTGTTTATCTTCTTCGCTAAATTTCTCCGCAATATACGCCGTCAAAAGCTCGTCATACTCATCCTCTGCCCCCGTAAATTCTTCCACTTTTTCCTGATAAAATGCTTCATTTTCAATGACATCGCTCTCTGGCTCTTTTTTAGGTAATTCTTCCACTTTTCCGTTTTTCCAAAGCCAAACTCCCCATGCTAATAAAGCAATTACCAATACTCCAATCATTAACTTTTTTCCCATTTTTCCTCCTTACCAACTATGGTTTGTTTGCGTACTTGCTGTTTTTTTCGTGCATATAAGCGTTAAAATGTCCCCATGCCAACACAGTATTTTGCTCTGTTTTGCCGACAACCTCGAGTCGTAACCCGCCTTTCCACAATTGCTACAATATTTTTCGTAGCAGGAATTATTCGAATTTTTGAAATTTTGTAAGTACCAATCTCCATAATGAGATCCAGAACCATCCCACGATTTCATACCACTTTGAGTACCTCCGTTCGTCGTGTCATACGTTGTCACCCAAGTCGTAGTCTGCCTCTGACCCTCTAAATCAATCCTCGAATTACAAGTCCTGCAGTATAAGTCACCGCACACATCCTTGTAACTACCATCATTCTTATATTTATATGTGTTAGTAACCATCGAATAACAGGCTCCCGTATGCGCATGCGCCATCACAACTTTCACATAATTCGTACTTTTCACCAAATTGCCTGTACTATCCGTCACAGCCGCCCAAACATATCTTGTACTATCTGCTGGTAAACCACTCACGCTTGTTCCTGCTTGATACGAACTTCCGCTCGTCGAAGTATTCACATAATACCTCACACTCGACCTTCCTGTCGTTCCAGAAATGCCCATTGTAAACGAATTTGTCGTTAAATTACTCACCGAAATTTTAAAACTTAATTTCGTCCAATGCGCATACAATGTCTGATTTCTAACTCTCGTATAAAGTTCCGTTCCACGTATTTGCGTTCCTCCTGTTCTTCCAGTAAACCAGCCTTCAAACTGGTAGCCCGTTCTCGTTGGCGTTGGCAAAGTGCCATATGCTGTATTGTAAGTCACCATTTTGTAAGTCGGATTAACGCTTCCGCCATTTGGTCCAAACTTCACCTTAAACTGCTTAATTTCCCAATGCGCATACAAGTTGACTTTATCGCGCGTCATCAAATGGGTTGCTTTTCCAAGCTCAATTTTGTTACCTCCAACTGGCGCATCATACCAGCCTACAAATGTGTATCCTCTCATTTTTGGCTTTGCCACTCTTGGATATCTCTTGCCTTCCCATTTGTTGTAGAATTGCTTTTTCGTAATATTTCTACTTGCTTTTCCAAAGTATCCACCATTTGCGTCGTACGTAATGGTCAAAGCCTCATTCCAAACTGCGTATAACGTTGGATTATTTGTATCTTCAACCTTGCTCAAGTCCCAGACATCTTTTGGTCCGACCAAATTTCCTTCACCATTTGGTTTTGAATTCCAGCCCAAAAATTTGACTTTTTTCTTGTAACGTTTGCCATTTAACTTTGTTTCGTAAATCAGCTTTCGTGCTCCTCGATAGCCATTTCCCTTAGTCCAAGTATGATAATAGCGATTTTTTGCTGTTGGCAACTTCCAGCCTTTTCCTTGCTTGCCAATTGGATACCCATTTTCCACCGTCATTCCAGCATATTGTTCTCTGCTCAATTTCCAAACTTGCCCTGGCTCCCACTGGTTATACAAGTTCATAGCAGCTGTCCTCGT
>CANSTR010000040.1 GCA_947649935.1 uncultured Clostridia bacterium | reverse complement strand
ATAAGCCAGTTATCACGTATCAAGTGCAATATAATGCAAACGGAGGAACTGGAACCATGGCAAATAGCACGCATGAATATGGAACAGCGAAAGCGTTGACAGCAAATAGCTTCACAAAAACGGGTTACACCTTTGCAGGCTGGGCAACCAGTAGCAGTGGAGTAAAAGTATATGATAATCAGGCAAGTGTGACGAATTTGAGTAGCACAAATGGTGCAACAGTGGAATTATGGGCAGTTTGGAACATCAACCAGTATACAGTGACTTACAATGCAAATGGAGGAACAGGAAGTGTACCAAATCAGCAATCAGGAAATTATAATGCAACAGTAAATGTAGGCTTTTCACCAGTGCCAACAAAGTCAAATGCAGTATTTTTAGGTTGGTCGACAAACAGTGGTGCGACAAGTCCAACGTATACCTCAGGTGGAACGAAGACAATTACATTAACAGGAAATGTGAATTTGTATGCGATTTGGCATAACCATGTGGATAGTTGTTATTCAACGGCTTGTCGAGGAAGCTTTACATCAAGTACAAGTTCGGAAAATTATGCATCATGTAGCCATACCCACACAGGAAGTTCTACTTCTGGTGGAGGATGCTATGGAAAGGCTAATACTACTACTTGTGGTACGTATAGTACACAGGGGTATAGATGTTCAGGTTGTGAAAGTTTTTCTAGTACAAGCGGAACGCACAGGGTGACAGGTACTTGTGGAGGAAGTAAATCTACGGGTGGTCCAAACGGAACGTTATTAATCTGTAACAGTTGTGGTGAAACTTATAATCTTAACAGTGCGAATAGTGGACCGTGTTCAGCAACGGTCACAAAAACATGTGGAACATACAATTTTTATGGATATACTTGTAATAGATGCCGGAACTAGATCGAGTGGTGGAGCTGGAACGACGCATATGAAAATTAGTTCATATTCTATAAATTGTGGTAAAACAGCAGGTTCGAAATCGTATGCTAGAACAATAACGACGTATCGATGTGGTACATGTGGAGCATCGCATGTGTACAAACCAGTGGCTAATTCAGGCTCATGTGCGTACTGTGCAAGTTCACACTCAGTAGGGACATCGGGTTCAACGAGTGGAAATCATAATGCGGTTAGCAGATATCTTATTTGTGTCTATAAATAAAATGAAAATACAAATTAGTCGGTAAATTAAAAACTGGGAAGATTTCTTTCCAGTTTTTGTATTTAAAAGAATCTTGTCATAAGTAGGGGGGGCTAGTAGATATCTGTTTCTAAGTGAGAGCATATTTTTGAAGTTTTGTCAAGTTGATTTTTTGGCGAAAATATGATATAATTAATTTTAGGGAAATAATTGAAATTTTGTCAATCCTATGATAGGATAAAATAAAAGTATAGCAAAAAGGAGATTTACAATGGAACTAGTGGAAGTTGGCGAAAAAACGTATTACATTAAGAATCCTACCAATATCGGAATTTATAAGATTAGTGAAAATGAAGTTTATTTGATTGATTCGGGAAATGATAAAGAAGCTGGTCGAAAAATTATGAAAATCATGAATGAGCGAGGCTGGAACGTGAAAGGCATCATTTGTACACATTCCAATGCGGACCATATCGGCGGGAATAAAATGATTCAGGATAGGACAAATTGTGATGTTTTGGCGCATCACGTTGAGAAAAATTTTACGGAAAATCCGATTTTAGAGCCATCTTTTTTGTATGGCGGTTTTCCTTTTAAGGATTTGAGGCATAAATTTTTATTGGCGAAAGAATCCAAAGTGGAGGAGCTAGAAAGTCATTTGCCAGAAGGTTTAGAGTTTTTTCCGTTAAAAGGACATTTTTTTGACATGGTTGGTATCAAAACAAGTGATGATGTTTACTTTTTAGCGGATTCCCTATTTTCTGAAACAACGATTACCAAGTATCATTTATTTTTTATTTACGATGTGCGAGAATTTTTGAATACATTGGATTATCTAGAAACGCTAAAAGGTAGTTGTTTTATTGCGTCGCATTGTGAAGCAACAAAAGATATTTCGGATTTAATTGCCTTAAATCGAAATAAAGTGCACGAAATTTTGGATAAAATCTACGAATTTTGTGAAAATGAAATGACTTTTGAGGAAATTCTGCAAGCGATTTTTGAGGTATATCAGCTAACAATGGATGCCAATCAGTATGTTTTGATAGGCAGTACGATAAAATCGTATTTGGCGTATTTGTACGATGAGGACAAAATAACGTATGAATTTAAAGAAAATAAGATGGTATGGAGAAAAAAGAATGATTGAGAATAAATTGGGAATTACAGATGTTGTAGAATTGGCGCGAGAAGAAGAAAGAATTAGTAAATTAAAGGCAGTGCAATTGTTTGAAAGTGGGAATTTGGATACTTGGGAGGCGGGAACGTATGAAACGCTTGCTAAAATTCATCAACATTTGTTTGAAGATATTTACGAATTTGCAGGAAAGATGCGAAAAGTAAATATTGCAAAAGGGAATTTTCGTTTTGTTCCGTTATTATACTTAGAAAGTGCGTTAAAAAATGTTGAAAATATTCCACAAAGTACGTTTGATGAAATCATTGAAAAATATGTTGAGATGAATATTGCACATCCTTTCCGAGAAGGAAATGGGCGTAGTACAAGAATTTGGCTTGATTTGATTTTGAAGAAGGAATTGCAGGTTGTGGTTGATTGGAGCAAGATAGACAAGCAAGATTATTTGCTGGCAATGGAGCGCAGTCCCATCAAAGATGTTGAGATAAAATATTTGCTAAAACAGGCTTTGACAGATAAAATCGAAGATAGAGAAATTTTTATAAAAGGCATTGACGCAAGCTATTTTTATGAAGGGTATCATCTTTATAAAACAGAGGAGTTGTAACGATAAGGAGGAGCAATGAAAGTTGTTGTAATTGGTGGAGGTCCGGCGGGAATGATGGCTGCGATTTCTGCGGCGAAGGCGGGAAATCATGTTACTTTGTTGGAAAAAAAATCGTCCTTGGGACGCAAATTGTTAATCACGGGAAAAGGCAGATGCAATATTACAAGCTCCCTGGAAATGAAGGATTTTATTGAAAATACGCCGGGAAATGGGAGATTTTTGTATAGTTGTTTTGAGCAATTTACGAACCAAGACATTATACGAATGTTGAAAGAAAATGGTTTGGAAGTGAAGCAGGAGAGAGGAAATCGCATTTTTCCAGTGACGGACAAGGCACAGAGTGTGCTTGCGTGTTTTGAAAAAGAGTTGGAAAAGCATCACGTAACAGTAAAATTGAATACGCAAGTGGCTCAGATTTGCACGAGATTGGATGAGAACACACAAAAAGTAGTGGGTGTGAGATGTATCTCAGGCGAAAAAATAAATGCTGATAAAATCGTTTTAGCGACAGGTGGAAAAAGTTATCCGCGGGACGGGCTCTACGGGAGATGGCTATCGTTTGGCTGGCGAGTTGGGACATACGATTATTGCACCACATGCATCAATCGTGCCATTAGAAGCTGATAAAAAGTTGTGCCAAAAGTTGATGGGATTGTCGCTAAGAAATGTGAAAATTAAGCTGGTAAATAGGCAAAATAAGAGAAAAATATATGAAGATTTTGGGGAAATGTTGTTTACACATTTTGGCGTGAGTGGACCGACGATTTTGAGTGCTTCTGCGCATTTGTTACGTGACAAAAATGTGGAGGAAACCCTAAAAAATGGGCACATTAAGCTGGCGATTGATTTAAAATCAGCACTTGACAACCAGACGTTAGATGCAAGAATCAGGCGCGATTTTGAAGCTTGCAAGAACAAAGAATTCAAGAATAGTTTGGACAAGTTATTACCGAAGAAGATGATTGATGTGGTTGTGGAATTGTCTGGCATTCAGCCAACGAAAAAAGTGAACGAAATTACGAAATTAGAAAGAACAAAACTGGTAGAATTGCTGAAGAATTTTGAGGTGACTATTACGGACTTTCGCCCTATTGAAGAGGCGATTGTGACAGCTGGTGGGATTTGTGTGAAGGAAATCAATCCGAAAACAATGGAATCGAAGAAGGTACACGGTTTGTATTTTGCGGGAGAAGTCATTGATGTGGATAGTTACACCGGCGGATTTAACTTGCAAATAGCGTATTCTACAGGATTTGTTGCGGGAGGAAATCATGTTTAAAACGATTGATAAAAATGCAACGGCTGAAATTGTGGAGAAAAAGTCGAAATTTATAGGAGCAGTTTATTATGTGGAAAGCGTTGAAGAGGCGGAAATGCTCATTAAGCAAACGAATAAACAATATTTTGACGCCAGACATAATTGTTATGCTTTTCGTGTGATGACGGAAGTACGGTGTTGTCAATCGTTTTAGTGATGATGGCGAGCCGTCTGGAACAGCAGGAGCGCCGATGCTTAATCTTTTGACTTCGCAAAATTTATCTAATATTTTAATCATTGTGACGAGATATTTTGGTGGAATTTTATTGGGGACAGGCGGTTTGGTGAAAGCGTATACAGCTACGTCTATGGAGGCATTGAAGCAGGTCAATATCGTTCAAAAAGAGTGTGGAAAAGAAGTGAAGGTTTGTGTGAGTTATGCAGATTTGGAAAAGTTGAAATATGATTGCAAGCAAAAGAATATTGCCATAGTTGACATTTTTTATGAAGAAGCTGTAAATGTAATTATTGAAATGAGCCAAGAAAAACTGGAAGAAATGTTGGAGCAGAAGGAAAATTTGAATTTTAAGTTGTTAAAATATGAAATTTTGAAGGAGAAATTTATTACGGTAACGTAAGGGTCAATGCCCACATTGACCCTAGAAATAATTGCATGAAAAAATTATTGTAACAGGGCGAATGTGGGCATTCGCCCCTACAAAATATTAAAATAAATGCAAAATAAAAGGAGAAAAAATATGGATTTATCAAATTTAGCGGGACCAATTATTGGTGCAATGATTGGTTATGGAACGAATTGGTTGGCGATTAAAATGTTGTTTCGTCCAGTTAAGCCAATTAAAATTGGAAAATTGACATTGCCTTTTACGCCTGGCATCATTCCAAAACGCAAGGAGAAATTAGCTGTAGCAATGGGCGAAATGGTGGGAAAAAATTTATTTACGAAACAAGATATGCAAGCCATTTTACTTTCAGAAGAGGTTCAAAATAGTGTGGTTGGCAAAATTAAGAAGATTTTGGATATGGAAGATTCGATTAAAGATTTGTTGTTGAATTTGACGAATGAAGAGCAATATGAGGCGAGAAGAGAGGATTTGAAGCTGTTTGTAAGTGAGAAAGTAAAAGATGGATTGCTTGAAGCTGGACTTGGTGAAATGATTGCGACAGAAGGTGGCAGAGTTGTGCGTGAAAAGGTGAGTGGAAGTATGCTGAAGATGTTTGTCACAGATGGCTTGATTCAGTCGATTGTGGAACCTGTGGGGAGTCAAGTTGAAACATACATAAAAGAGCATGGAGAGGAAAGAATTGTTCCTGTTGTGGAAAATCAAATTGCTTTATTAGAGGGAAAGTCTGTGAAAGATTGCTTGTCTGATTTTCAGATAAATGACGATAAAATCAAGGAAATTTACCAAAAGTTCATTTTAAATTTTGTTACAAATTGGCTTGACAATTTGGATATTGCGGGAACGGTGGAAAACAAAATTAAAGATATGGATGTGTTGGATTTGGAAAAGTTGATTCTTCAAGTCATGAAAAAAGAGTTGGGAGCGATTGTGAATTTGGGGGCTTTGCTGGGGTTTTTATTAGGATGTGTAATGTTATGTTTTGCATAATCTAGCTCCCCAATATTGCAATTGACCTATTTTTGTGATATAATGTACAAAAATGAAAGTGGGATTGATAAGATGAGATTATTAAATCAAGTGAATCAGCCAAGTGATTTGAGGAATTTGTCGATGGAGGAGTTGAATGAACTTGCGCAAGAGATTAGAGAAGTTTTGTTACAGAAATTGAGCAAGCATGGAGGTCATTTTGGACCTAATCTTGGTATGGTAGAAGCTACGATTGCGATGCATTATGTGTTCAATTCGCCAGTTGACAAAATTGTTTTTGATGTGTCCCATCAAAGTTATGCGCACAAAATTTTAACAGGAAGAAGAGAGGCATTTATCGAGGAAGAAAAATACGATGATGTGACAGGTTATTCGAATCCTGATGAAAGCGAACATGATTTTTTCAAAATAGGGCATACGTCGACATCCATTAGTTTGGCTTCTGGTTTGGCGAAAGCACGTGATTTGAAAGAAGAAAATTACAATGTCATTGCTGTGATTGGAGATGGTTCTTTAAGTGGTGGCGAGGCGCTAGAAGGCTTGGATTTTGCAGGAGAGCAGGACACCAATTTGATCATTGTTGTGAATGATAATCAGATGTCGATTGCGGAAAATCATGGTGGTTTGTACAAAAATTTGAAGCAATTGCGCGAAAGTAATGGAACCTGCAAATGCAATTTGTTTCAGGCAATGGGACTTGATTATGTTTATCAAAATGAAGGAAACAATATTGAAAAATTGATTGAAACATTTGAGAAAGTGAAAGATATGGATCATCCAATTGTAGTTCATATTAACACGCAAAAAGGAAAAGGCTATCAGTTGGCGGAAGAAAATAAGGAAAATTGGCATTTTTGTGCGCCATTTGAATTGGCTACTGGCAAACCAATCAAGGCAGTGGCAGGAGAAAATTATGCAGTATTGACGCGTGATTATTTGTTAGAGAAAATGAAACATGACCCAAAAGTTGTAGCAGTGCTTGCGGCAACGCCAAAAACGCTTGCTTTTACGGAGGAAAAAAGAAAGCTAGCTGGCAAGCAATTGGTGGATGTGGGAATTGCAGAAGAGCATGCAGTTGCGCTTGTTTCGGGCATTGCGAAAAATGGTGGAAAGCCGATTTTTGCGACCAGTTCTAGTTTTATCCAAAGGACGTATGACCAATTGTCGCAAGATTTGTGCATTAACCAAAATCCAGCAACCATTTTGGTTGGTAGTGCTTCTGTGTATGGCTGGAATGATGTCACCCATTTGGGAATTTTTGATATTCCCATGATTTCCAATATTCCGAATATGGTGTATTTGGCGCCAACTTCGAAAGAGGAATATTTTGCGATGTTGGATTGGTCGATTG
This sequence comes from uncultured Clostridia bacterium, assembly GCA_947649935.1. Classification (GTDB taxonomy): domain Bacteria; phylum Bacillota; class Clostridia; order TANB77; family CAG-508; genus Scatovivens. The sequence continues at coordinate 7,307 of CANSTR010000040.1, read as the reverse complement.
AGCAAAAGGAGCATCCAGTTGCGATTCGAATTCCAGCCAATGGCGTTGTTTCAGATGAGCGAAAAGTGGATACAGATTATGGTTGCTTGAATCGATATAAAGTCGAAGAGAAGGGAAGTAAAGTGGCGATTTTGGCTTTGGGGCATTTCTACCAATTAGGAGAGAAAGTGAAAAAAGAACTTGAACATCAATTAGGAATTTGTGCGACTTTGATTAATCCAAGATATATCACAGGTTTGGATACAGAATTGTTGGAGGACTTGAAAGCAAATCATGAAATTGTAATTACTTTGGAAGATGGCATTTTGGAAGGTGGTTTTGGTGAGAAAGTAGCGACATTTTATGGGGACAGTAGAATGTTGGTGAAAAATTACGGAATTCGAAAGAGTTTTCCAGATAGATATGTTGTGGAGGAGTTGCTAAAAGAAAATCGAATCACGAAGGAGCAGATTGTAGAAGATATTGAGAAACTTTGCAAATGTTAATTTTTGCCTATAAAGTTTAGTCAAGTTTGTCGGAATGTAAGCTTGACTTTATATCGGATTAGTCGAAAAAACAAAAACTGGAGAGAAGTTCTTCTCAGTTTTTTGTTTTGTAAGGATTGATTTTGAACGAACTGATTAAAAAAATGCCTGCATTTATTTGACAAAAAGTTGCAAAAGAATATAAAGTATGATATAATAAATAATGGAAATTATTAAAAATATTTGAAAAGAGCAACAGTTAAAGGAGTAACATTTATATGGAAACAAAAAAAATATCTGTTATCGTACCAGTTTATAATGCGGAGAAATATATTGAAAAAACAATTCAGTCATTAATTGAACAAACGTTTAAAGAAATAGAAATAATTTTGGTGAATGATGGTTCAAAGGATAAATCAAAACAGATATGCGAAAATTATGCTGAACGAGATAAGCGAATTGTAGTGTTAAATAAAGAAAATGGAGGTTTGGCAGATGCTAGAAATGCAGGAATGAGGATTGCAACTGCAAAGTATATTATGTTTTTGGATGCAGATGATTTGTTTGAGATAGATTCTTGTGAAAATATGTATGATGCGATTGAAAAGAGTAGGGCTGATTATGTAATAGGAAATTATCAAATGATGGATGAAGATGGTACCAAATGGAGTTATCCTGCTTTTGATGTGGAAAAATATGGGGAATTTATATTAGACAAAAATGACTATCAAAAATCCTTTTTTGTGATGAATTCGACTGCATGGAATAAGATTTATAGAAGACAGTTTTTGATGGATAATGATATTGCATTCAAAGTGCCAGCTCCATCAGAAGATGATTATTTTACCTCATTGTGTTATATGAAAGCTAGTTATGGATTTTATATTCCAAAGGTTATATATTTGTATAGAAATTCTGCAAACTCATTATCTAAAAATTGTTCGTTACAGTATTTTAAAGGGATAAATAAGTCTTATCAAATGATTTATAATAGCTATAAGGAAAATCATGAGTTGAATTATTATCGTTATGTTTATGCCAAAAAGAACGCTTATTTATTGTGCCAATTAATTGATTCGAATCAAATTAATCAAGAAGAAAAAATAGAGTGTTTAAAGAATTTTGAATGGTATTTTAATTTAAGAGATGATTTAAAAATTACTAGTGTACATGAATCTTTAGCTAAAGTTATGGAACTAATCAAGGAGAAAGATTATGAAAGTGTGTCAACAGAAATGGAGCGTTTGAAAGAATATAGGAAAAGTTTACCAGATCAAGTTAGGAAAAGAATGTCTTTTCCTACAAGAGATAATTATATAGAAATGAAAAAGTATGATGACAAATTTAAAAATCAAGGAGTGGAAGAATGTTTCAATTAAAATATAGCAAAAGATATCAAAATCAAATATATACTCAATATGGAATACAGTTTCCAGAAGAAGATGATTATTGTTTGGATGAGACTATATTTTGTGTGGCAGATGGAGTAACAAGAGATTTGCTTGGAGGGGAGATAAGACCGTATCCGAAAACCAAAGAAGAAGCACAATATATTGCTGAACATTATCCAAATCCGAGTGGAGCATTACAAGCTTCTAAGATAATTACAAATGGCTTTGTAAAATATATGAGAAGAGAAATGCCAAGTGAGGAAAGTGTAAAAAAGGCAATTCAAATGGCAAATCAAGATGTATGGGAAATTAATAAGAATCGAAAAATTGATTATGTTGGAGAAGATTTATATTGTTCGGAAGCAGTTGGGGGAGTTATCACAGAGGAATATTTATATGCTTTTGGAATTGGTGATTGTTATATCAAAGTGTTTGATGTAAGTAAAAATGAATTGTTTTCTACAGAAAATGACCATTTGTGGATGGAACAATTTGAGGAAGAATATTTGAAAAAAGGAAACTATGATTGGTTTGACCCGAGATCAAGACTTTTAATAAGAGGTGCGTTACGAAATAATTATCTTGTAACTTATCAGGGAAACCATGTTGGCTATGGCGCTTTAACAGGGGAAGAACGTGCAATGGATTTTGTAAAAAGCGATACAGTGCCGTTAAAAAATGCGAAGTATATTGTTGCTTATTCGGATGGGTGTATGCCTTATTTTGAAAATAAAAAAGAGATAGAAAAAACGTTGATGAACCCAGATAGAATAAGAGAAGATGGAAGTGAGAGAACATTAATTATATATGAAAGGGAATAAAGAATTTGAAAAAAATAGGAATTTGTACATTAAATGAAGCATGTAATATGGGAGCAATTTTGCAAGCATTTGCTTTGCAGGAAACATTAAAAAATATGGGATATGAGCCAGAGTTTTTAAAGCTGAAAAACTGCGTGATTCATGATGAAGGAAGAATTACAAAGGAATTTATTGAGATGAGAAGTTTTTTGAATATAAGTAAAAAGTATTATAATCCGGATGAGGATAAATACGATGCTATTATTGTTGGAAGTGACGAGTTGTGGAATGTACAGGAGCCATCTTTTGAACATATTGATGAATTTTTAGGTTATCATTTAAAGGCGGATAAAGTGATTGCTTATGCACCAGGAGCTAATTTGACCAATGGTAAAATATTTCAAGAATATTACAAGGGAACAAGAGATTTGAGTCATTTTACAAATTTGTCTGCAAGAGATACAAATGCTTTAGATATTATAAAACAAGTTGCAAAAATAGAGGCACCACTTTTGCTAGATCCTACTATGTTAATGGATACCTATGAACCATATATGGAAAATTGTGAGGAAAAGGATTTTATATTGATTTATGGTTGGGATTTTCAGCAAGATGAAAAAGATGCCATTCTTGAATTTGCTAAGAAGAAAAATTTGCCATTATATGCGGCAGGATATGAATTTGAATTGGATTGGTGTGATCAATTTATTGGAGCAAATGTATTTCGATTTTTAGGTTATTTAAAGAATGCAAAGTATGTGATAACTTCTAAAACTTTTCATGGATTGATATTTTCAGTCATATTTAATAAACAATTTATAACAATTACAAATAGAAGGTTTAAAAGTAGAGAACTAATAGAAAGATTGGGAATGCAAGATAGAGATTGTGAAAAGGCAGAAGAAATAGAAGAGATATTGAATAAAGAAATTGATTATGAAAAAATAAATCAATGGATAGAAAGAGAAAAGAAAAAATCGATTGAATATTTAAGAAATGCAATTGAACAGTAAAGGCATAAAGGAGTATAATAAATGTATGTAGTAGAAAAAAGTAAATGCAGTGGTTGTTTAGCATGTAAGGAAATTTGTCCAGTTGGTGCAATCGATGTGATAGAAGATGAAGAAGGATTTCAATATCCACAAATTAACGAAAAGAAGTGTATTAATTGTGGAAAATGCCGAAGATTATGTGCTGTTAAAAGAGAGAAGGTAGATTTTCAAAAAAAGCCAATTACCATTATTGGAGCGAAAGTAAAAGAGGAACAAGAGAGAATGACAAGTCGCTCAGGTGGAGCTTTTATGGCAATGGCAGATTATATATTGAAAGAAAAGGGAATTGTTTATGGCTGTAAATTAGGAAGAAATTTAGAGGTCTATCATGCAAGAGCTACGAATAAAGAAGAAGTGAACGAATTTAAAGGGTCGAAATATGTAAAAAGCAATTTAAAAAATGTTTATCATGAAGTAAAAGAGGATTTAAGAAACCATAAAAAAGTGTTGTTTTCAGGGACAGGCTGTGAAATTGCTGGACTAAAAACGGCATTAAATGAAATGGATACAAAAAATTTGTATACTTGTGATGTTATTTGTTTTGGCGTGCCAAGTCCATTAATATATCAAGAATATATAAGATTTATGGAAGAAAAAGAGAAAGATAAAATTATCAATATTGATTTTCGAGACAAAAGTTTAGGGTGGAGTACGCATAATGAAACATTAGTATTTCGTAAGAAGAAGGTAACGACTGATTCTTATGCCAAGTTATTTGGTTCATGTTATGCCTTAAGACCATCTTGTTATCATTGTCAATTTACGAATATGGATAGAGTGTCTGATATAACAATTGGAGATTTTTGGGGAATCGATAAAGAAAATAAAGAGTTTAATGATGAAAGAGGTGTATCTATTATATTAGTGAATACAGAAAAGGGAACTGAATTGTTGGAACATATTTTAGATATGACAAATTGGATTACAGTACATAATGAAAATTATCTACAACCTCGCTTACAGTTTCCATCTTTGAAACCTAATGATAGAGAAGCATTTTGGAAAGATTATAAGGAAAATGGATTTGAATATATCATGAAAAAATATATAGAAATATAAAGGAGAAAAATGAAATGATACCCAAAAAAGTACATTATATATGGTTAGGTGGAAGGCCAAAAGATAAATTGACAGAAATTTGTTTACTAACTTGGAAAGATAAAATGCCAGAATATGAATTGATTGAGTGGAATGAAAGTAATCTAGATTTAGATGAGATTGCAAAAGAAAGTGAGTATTTTGCAGAATGCAGAAAACGTAAATTATATGCTTTTATGGCAGATTATTTGAGAATTAAAATTTTATATGAACAAGGTGGAATTTATATTGATACAGATGTGCAGGCGATTCAATCATTAAATCCTTTGCTAGAAAGAGATTTGTTGTTAGGGTATGAGGAATGTACAATCGATAAAGTAAATCAACAAATTGGTACAGGATTTATGGCAGCAGAACAGGGGAATTGGTTTATTGGAAAAATATTGAATTTTTACAAGGATGAGATTATGAAAACGGATATGTTTGTTATTCCTGTAATTGTGACTAAAATTTACAATCAATTACCACAAAATGAGAAAGACAAAATAGAAATTTTACCAAAGGAATATTTTTCGCCATTTGATTCAGGAGGTGGGAAAAGATTTTCTCAAGATTTATTAACAGATGATACTTATACAATTCATTGGTTTTCGTATAGTTGGGGAAATTTCAAAAATAGAGAATGGGTACAAGTAAAACATATTAAAAATCCTATAAAAACAAAAATAAAAATATTACAGAATAGAATTGACTTTTGGAAGGAAACGCAGACAGTTAAAAGAAACAGAAAAACAATGTAAGAAATCTACTTAAAGTAGTTAGGATACTTTAAGTAGATTTTCAATTTTTAATCTTTACAATTTTCCCAATTCATTCCGTGTAGCAGATTTAATTGTCATATTTTGAGGTATAAACTCTTTTTTGGGTTCCATTACTTTATTTACATTGTTCATATAAAATCTTTTTTGTGCTAATTTTTCTTGTACGCCATTTAAAGCTTCACCAAATCTTTGGAAGTGAACCACTTCTCTTTCACGTAAATAACGCAAAACGTTAACAACATCTGGGTCATCACGGCATAAGTCAATTAATTTTTCATAAGTGGCACGAGCCTTTTGTTCTGCGGCCAAATCTTCTGTTAAATCAGCAACTGGGTCACCTTTGACAGCAAGCACGGCAGCATTAAATGGAAAACCAGCAGCTGCCTGTGGGTAAACACCTAAACCATGGTCAGTGTAATAAGCGGATAAGCCACCTTTTTCAACTTCCTCAATGGAAGCGCCATCAGTTAATTGGTGAACTAAAGTTCCTACCATTTCTAGGTGGGCTAATTCTTCGGTACCAATATCATTCAAAATAGCTTTCGAATTTTTATCTGGCATACCAAAACGTTGTGACAAATATCTTAAAGAAGCAGCCAACTCTCCGTCAGGTCCACCATATTGGCTGATAATTACTTTTGCCATTTCTGGATTCCTATTTTTAATATTAATTGGATATTGTAAATTTCTACTATAATTCCACATTTATCGATTAAACCCCCTTTGCCATGGCCATAAATTTTGAGCCCATTCCCAGCTCTCCATCACTGTTTCCACAGTCAATGGACCATACATTTTTTCAAATTCCTTTGTAACTTCTTCCAATTTTTGCACATAATCATTGTGCAAAGCCAAAGCTTTTCTATCATCTGGATGTGTGTCTAAATACAAAGTCAAATCATTAACGAAAAATTTATATTCCATAATTTTTCTCAATAAATTTTGACGATTTTCATTTTGTTGATTTTCCATTATTGATTGAATCCTCCTTTTCCATAGTTTTTTAAGAATTCAATTTCTCGCATGGAATCTCCAGGAGAATAGGGACTAAATAATTCTGGAAAAATAGTTCCTTTCTTCAAAGATTCTTCAGGAGAAAATGTTTTTCTTAAAACTTGATTCATAACATAAGCGTGACCAAACATTGCATTTTTTGGAAAATTTCCTTGATTATTTTCTAGCATATTTATCCCTCCTATAATAAATTATGTAAACAAATGAGAAAATGTGAATCATTGATAAAAAATCTATTCATAAGGAAATTTTTTCAATAACAACTATAAAAAATTCATCTGTTATATTATTACAAAATGGTAACAAATCTTGACTAAACAACTAAAAAATTGTATACTTAAAATAGATACAATAATTTGATTGTGAAAGAAATTATTATAAAAACGTGTGTTGACAAGAAAAATTGTTTAGTATAAAATTATTATATTATAGTTAACATATATTAAGGGAGGAAAACAAATGAAAAAACAAAAACCCTACAACAACGGAATTACGCTAATAGCCTTGGTTGTAACAATTATTATCCTATTAATTTTAGCAGGCATAACCCTAAAACTAATCAATGGAGGCGACGGCATCATCATCCAAGCCCGCTGGGCAGAATTCGTCACAGAATATGAAAAATTAGACGAACAAAAAGAATTATATGCCGCAGGCAAACAAATGGACAAACTCAGCGAGCCAATCTCCAAGCCAAATTGGCGCTCACTTTTCACAAACGTTTCGT
>CANSTR010000039.1 GCA_947649935.1 uncultured Clostridia bacterium | reverse complement strand
ATAAGTCTTTTGTACCCCCGGTATAACCGGGGGTTTCTTCTTAAATTAAAAAAAAAACAATCATTTCTGATTGTTTTTCGTATCAATCTGTTCTAGTAGTTCGAACAGAAACGTCTTTGGTGCCGTAACTAGACACATATAAGCAAAATATTACTCCCTTGTATGGGACATTTTAGCCGATTTATTTAAATTTAGTTTAACATACCCCACTTAATTTTGCAATACTTAAATTAAAAAATTTACAAAAATCGAAGATACTGTTTTCTTTATTATATTTTTTGAAAAAAGTAAAGTGCATAAGTTTGGTACATTTTAACTTACACACTTTATTTTACACTATCAAATTATATTTTTATGAATATATGTTCATAACTTTTTTATATAAATCTATGCTTTTTTCATAATCCTCTTCATTTAATAAATGATATGGTTCATTATTCAATGTAATAACATTTTCAATATTAAACTCTGGATACATATCTTTTTTAAATTCAATTGTAGATATAATTATTTGAGAATCTGTATCTACATTGTTCAATATATATTTAAACATTTTAGAGATGTTTTCGTTATCTAATTCCGCATTATTTGGACTATCAAAAACAATTGGAAAGTTTATTGCATTAGCATTAAACTTATTTTTTACTTTTAGAAGTGATAAATACCAAGCTATTGTCGAAATTGGACGAGTACTTCCTGTAATATCAAATGAATTATCAATCTTTTTCAAATTATTTGAATTTATTTCTTGTAATTCTAAATCTTCTTTACTTTTGCTCATTAAAGAAAAATATTCTTCATCTATATCCTTTTTTAATTTATTATATTCTTTAATTTTTTTATGAATTTCTTTTAGTTCTTTATCTAGTTCAAAATTTTTTTGGTTAATATCATACAAATCATTATTTAGTTTATTTCGCATTTCTATATACCCCTTGTGTTTTAATACATCTTGGATATCTGAATTTAATGTTTGAATCTTCTTATTATAATTATCTAATTCATTAATATATTCTTTATATTTCTCTTCTTGTATTTTAATGTTTCTTTTCAATTCACTCATTTGTGTCATCATTGATTGACTTATAAATAAATAATCATCATTTTTATCATAATATTTATAGCTAAATTCAAATGGCTCAATATGTGAATGACAATATGGACATTTTTCGTTATCATATTGTTTAAAGTTATTATCATTATCTTTTATATCTTTTTTTAATTCACCTAATAATGTTTCTAGTTCTAATTTACCATTCTCAAATTTGATAATCTTATTTTTAGTATCACTTAAATTCTTCACAATAGTTTCATATTCATTTTTTGTTAATGAAACTTCTTTTTCTAAAGATTCCATATTTAAAGCATAATCATTTCCAGTAAGCTCTGCATTTAATTTTTTTAACAATATTTCCATTGTTTTAATTTCAGTTTGATTGCTACTTATTAAATCACTAATTTCTTTTTGCTTTTTATCTAATTCATAATACTCTTGGTTAAAAACACCAAAATGTGATAATAAAGCATATTTCTTATAATGTGCATATTGTCCTAAATTTTTAAATGATGAAAAAGTAGTACAATTTAATCCAATTTGATCAACATAATTTAGTAAATACATATATGCTGGTGGTGTTATTTCTAATTGATTATTTCGATTTGGTAATTCAATATAAAAATTAAATATTTCCTTTAATTTTTCTGAGAGTTCCGTTCGATGATTAGTTTCAATAATCTCTTCAAATTTAGAATTTACCACTTTAAAATAATTATCTGCCCTAAGAAAATATAACTGTTCTTCATCTATACTTATATCAAGAATTGTAGTTTTATTTTGAAAGTCCCAACTAGATTCATAAAAGCAATCAGCACCTAAAGTACTATAAATGCTCTTCATTATTATAGATTTTCCCCTTTTATTTCCATTTTCTTTGCATGAAGTAATAAAATTTATTCCATCTTTTAATTTTGCGTGAAATGCTTTTCTTTCTTTTAAAGAAAAAATATATATATTATTTACTATTAATTTCATAATTAAAATTCTCCTTTACTTTTTCAAATGAGTAAATTACAAGAGTGTATATATCACTTTTAGTTAAATAAATTGGAAATTTGATACTTGAGTGGCTTTCTTTAAAATTCTTTGCATATTCGTCTAAAGAGATTTCTAATCCTTTTTCCATATCTTTATTAATAATGTTACAAATATCTTCAACAATATTTAACACTTTTTGATCTTTTCCACTAATTAAATTTTTTAATGATTTTGTACAACTCAATTGAAAAAGTGAATTACTTTTGGTGTTTTCTATTATTTGTTTATAACAATTTTCATATATTTCACTATTTTTTTCATAATGATAACCAATCATTTTCTCAAAATCTTTTTTGCTTATTCCTTTGTTATAATATAATTCATTAAAATTACATTTTTTCTCGTATTTAGCTTTAGAAATAGCTGTTGCTTTAATAGAATTAAACAAAACTGTAGGTTTGTTCATGTAACAATTTTTCTCTTTTTCATAAAATTTATTTAACTTTCCTATTAAAGTAGCTTCAAAATCATCAACACCAACATTGCGATATAAATAATAGATATTTTCTAAATTAATTTCTTTTTCATGTGTTTCATCTTTAAGATGCTGTATAATTTTTCCCTTTACATTTTCATCAATATTATCTAATAAAATTGCTTCATTAGGTTTAGAAACAAATTTATTATTTATAAGTGGCGCATTTGAAACAAGAAGCACTGATATATTTGAAGAAAAATCATTGTTTGAGATTTTATACATTTTTCCAATAATTGAATCTTTGTCTTTTTCCTTTTTTGTCAAAAAATTAATGTTATTAGGTTTTCCAGTATTATTTGTTTTTAACTGATAAAACTTTAAAATATCATTGTCATTACAATGTAATTCTATATCACATACATAGTCAAAAACAACAGTGTAATCATTTAGTATGTGATAATTGTCTATTAATAGCTCTATACCATACAATATTTCAAAATCGAATCTGTTCTTTGTTCTAGCACCTGACAAATCAAAAGGCAAATTTTCATACATCTTTCCTCCAAAATGCTTCTTCTTTACATTTATTATTCTATTTATATGCTGTATGTAAGCCAATTTGTTCTTTTGTATTTCTATTTATTTATCTATTAGAGTCCAACTTTCTATTTACTTTATTTGAAAATTTTATTTATAATGCCATTCTTCATATCATTGATATTATAAACATTATCCATTCTATCAAAAGTTTCTCTTAAGTTATTTCTAGCTGAAATCCATCCCATTCCATCTGTAAACCATACAAATTCAAATCCAACGACTTTTTCAGCCTCTTCCGCAATCATTTTATAACTTCTAGCTGTTTCATTAAGTTTTGAGCCCCCTGAAGCATAGAAATTTGTTTCAATTCCATAAATGCATTTATCTGTTTTAACAACATAATCAAATCTTTTTGTTGCTTGATTTTGATTACTTATAAATGACATGTCCAATTTCCATCTGTTTTCAATATCCTGTAAATACATTTCTTTAAAATATGTTTCATTTTTCTTAAATCCTGCTTTTTGAATAAATCTTTCTACAACATCTTCCATTAAATGTCCACCACGATTTTTTCTAGCATTGGAATTTAATCCTGACTCAACTCCTAAAACATAATCATATAAATTATTTACTAAATGATTTTGAATTAAATCAAACAATCCTGTTTCTCTCATAAACACTTTATATTGTTCTACATCATAATTCATTTTCTTGAAATTATATTCAAATTTATTTCCATCATCATCTAAAACAATAATTTCATATTGTCTTACTGCTAATAATGTAGGAATACATTTTAGGACTTCAGGATATTTATTTACTAATTCTTCAAATTCTTTTTCTATATTTTTGCTTCCAATTAAAGAATTCAACATATTTAGTTCAATTTTATGTTCTTCAGCATTTCTATATATTGTTTCAAAATCTATGTAATATTTATAATTAGCTATACTATCTGTAAAAGTTAATAGCCATTGAGCAAAATCTCTTTTCATAGTTAGTCCTCCTTTATTTCTTTATATCTTCTTATAGATAAATCCAAATATCCTTTGGAATTATCAATTCCTATGTATTTCCTATTTAATTTATTTGCTGCAATTCCTGTTGTACTACTGCCACAAAAAGGGTCTAAAATTAAATCTTCTTCATTAGTTGATGCTAAAATTATTCTTTCAAGCAATTCCAGAGGTTTTTGAGTGGGATGTTTTCCTTGTTTCTTTTCAAAGGGTTTTGTTAAACTTGTTGTCCAAACATCTTTCATCTGCTTATTATCGTTTAGTTTTTTCATTAAATCATAATTAAATGTATATTTTACTTTTGATAAATCCTTTCTTGCCCAAAGTATCGTTTCAGTAGAATGGGTAAAAGTTTTACAAGCTAAATTAGGAGGTGGATTTGTCTTTTGCCAAATTATATTGTTAATTATTTTAAACCCTTCCTCTTCTAAAGCCATTCCTATTGAATAAATATTGTGCAATGTTCCGCTTATCCAAATAGTACCATTATCTTTTAAAACTCTATAACATTCTTTTATCCATTTCTTATTAAACTCGTATTTTTCTTTTATTGATAAAGTTTTATCCCACTTTCCTTTATTTACACTTACCATTTTTCCACCACTGCAAGTAATTCCGTTTCCTGATAAAAAATATGGGGGATCTGCAAAAATCATATCAAAACATTTTTCATCAAATTGCTTTAAAGTTTCAAATGTATCATTCTCAATTAATTTGAAACTGCCATCTTCAAAATAGAATTTTCCTGAATACATTCTTCATTCTCCTTATAGTTTGTTATAAGCAATTCTGAAATTTCTCCTCTGCCTTTACTGTTAGCATTTATCATTCTTTTTGCTGATACTTCATTTATATTAAAGCCTTTGTATATTTCTTCAAAAAAGTTATCATCTTTATTTGTATTTTTAGGATTAGAATTACTTAACATTAATTTGGCATTTTTTGCACTCAAATCTCTATAATAATTTGCAAGTTCTTTTTGGTTGTCATCATTAAAATCTTCCTTTGTATAAGACGTAAAACCTGACGTAACTGATAGTGGTCTATATGGGGGATCAAAATACACAAATGTATTACTATCTATATACTTGCAACTTGCTGTGTAATCTCCATATTGAAATGTTACATCTTTTATCAGGCTAGATAAATTCCTTAAATTTTTGAAATCACAAATTGTAGGATTTTTATATTTACCACAAGGCACATTAAACTCGCCAGCTTTGTTTACCCTATATAATCCATTAAAACATGTTCTATTTAAGAATATAAACTCTGATGCTCTCTTAATATTTATCTTCTCATCTAATTTATATGAATTATACTCTTTTCTGACATCATAAAAATAAGTTTGTCTATCATCCATTTCTAGTTTTAAATATTCTTTTTCCTTTTTATCTAGTTCTTGAATTAAACTTTCAACATCATTTTTTATTACATTATAACAATTTATTAAATCTTTATTTATATCAAAAGCATAAGCCTCTTTAACATCATATTTTTGCAATATATCTATTAAAACAGCTCCACCGCCGACAAATGGTTCAACATATTTATTTATTATTCCATTATTCAATTCAAATGGGTAAAAGTTTGTTAGTTGTGATAGTAAACTGCCTTTTCCACCTGCCCATTTTACAAAAGGTCTTACTATTTCCATTTTTTCCTCCAAATTCTTTATTAAAATATATCACATTTTTTTTTTTTCTTCAATGGAATATTATATTTTTTCACAAACTCCTTTAACTTCTTATCAAATTTTTCATACATTTTAGCTTTATCATACATAAGATTAGCCCAACTACTTCTCGATAAACATATTCCAAGTCTTAATTTATCTTTTATCTCCATTTCTTTTATTATATTTATCACATTTTTTTACTTTATCATCTTCCATTCATTTTTCTCCTTAAAAATTTATTCTTCCATACAACTTTTCTACTGCTATTTTGATAAGGGGTTTTGGGGACTAAGTCCCCACACAAGCGAATTTGGAATACTCCCAAATTCAGTGCTTGCTAGTCCCCAAAAAGTTCTTCTAACTCCCATAAAAACCAGTTTTTTGGGCTATTTTCTTGCGGGTTGTTACTACTTTTTTGTGCTAAAATTCACCTTTTCTCTAGCTGGTATTTTGACACGTTTTGGGACAAAATTTAATCAGTTTTAGGGTAGTTTTTTGATTATTTTATGCCTTTTTTGCTACTAAACCAACTCTAACTTTTGTCTCTTTATTTTCTATAAAATTTTCTTCATTTACTGCAACTATTCTAATAAGTTTTTTGTTAGTCAACTCGCACTCATAGTCTTGTCCATTTTTGTTATTCATTTCATAGTAATAAGTATCAAATTCTTTGTTCATTCTTTGCAAATAATCTTCTAATTGCTCTTGATTTATATTAACACTCATTCGTATTTCTTGTTCTTCTCCGTTTACTTCAATAGGAGCAAAAACATCGAAAATTCCTAGATTGAAAAACTTAATTAACTGCTCGATAAATCCGTGCCTAAAATTGATTTTATCAATACTAAATTTTCCATCGCTTCCTTTTATCAAAACCGCTGATTCAATAAACTTGCTAATAAATTCTTGTTTTTCTTCTTTTGATTTACTGTCCCATTCGTTTTCCAGCACTTTTCTAAACTTGTAACTTCTAATTAATTTTTCCCTTTCAATATCTCTTTCAGCCAACAATTCTTGTGGATTATATGTAATATTTTGCGTATTTACCAAGTCTAATTTTTGATTTTCTAAATCACTTAATTTTTCATCAATTAACTTGTAATCCTCTGAAAAATCATCTAATTCAACAATTCCACTCATATATGCTTTTTTAATTCTATCTTTTTGTTTTTTAAGCCTGTCAATCTCTTTGTTTATGCTACTTACATCAACATCTTTCGACTGTGTCAAAACTGGCATAAAATATTTTTTTACAGCCATATCATACTCAACTAAATGCAAAATGTAATCCTTTAAGCAATACTCAATATTATCTTCTCTGTAATAAGTTTTGCATTTTGCGCAATGATAATAAACATAATTTCTCTTTTTCCCTCCAGAACCTTTGCAAGTCATTACTGCACCACACGTTGGGCAAATCAGTTTTTGAAAGAAAATATAAATCCTATTTCTGCAATATGCCCTTTGATTAATTTCTTTTTGTCTTTGAATTTCTTCCCACATTGCCCTTGTAATGATTGGCTCGACTACATTCATATAGATTTCTGGCTCTTTTCCTTGTGCTTTTGCAACTCTTTTATATCTTTCATAATCTCCAATATAAATTCTGTTGTTTATGATTTTTTCTATTACCGAATCCGTCCACTTTTTCTTTTCAGGATATAAAACTTTTTCTTGATTGAACAAATTGGCAATTTGCTGATAGCTTTTTCCCTCTAAATATAATTCAAATATTCTCTCAATCACTTTACTAGTAGAAACATCTTTTTTCATCACTTTGTCTTTATCTCTATAATATCCTAAGGGACAATTTCCTGGTATATGACCTGCTTTAATTGCACCACCTAAACCAAACTTTGTTCTTTCTGAGACGATTTCGATTTCTAATTGAGATAAAACAGTCAACATTCTAACAAAAAATCTACCATTGGCAGTCGATGTATTGACATCATCTCTATCACAAATTAAATAACAATTATTTTCCTCTAATGTTGTTATCAATACTTCTAAATCCCTTACCGAACGTGTTACCCTATCCAATTTATAGGCAACAATATAATTAATAAGACCTTTTTTCATATCGTCCATCATTCTTTGAAAATCGGCTCTATGTTGCATATCTTTTGCACTTATTCCAGCGTCTTTGTAGACATCGTATATCTCAAATCCTTTATATTGGCAAAGTTGACGCAACTTTTCTTCTTGTTCTCCTAAACTAAATCCGTTCTCTTGCTTGGTCTTCGGTACTTACACGAATATAAATCCCCGCAACTTTCTTTTCTGCTTGAATTACTTGTTCTTCCATAAAATCTCCTCTCACTTTTCCTTGCTAATCCTTGATAATTTCTCGTAATTTTGAAACTGGATACTTATTTTCCAAATTGTTTATGTAGAAATACTCGTGTTCATTGAAAAATAGATACAATTTATCTTTTATCACAACTCTGTGTGGCTCTACATAGGCAATATTAGTATGTTCAAGCATTCTCAAATTACCATTGTTTATCTTTGGTTTGCAGTTACAAAAAGCACAAGCCCATTCAATTTTAGAACGTAATTCTTTGCTTATCGATATTCTCTTTTTTGTTACTTGTATCATATCACAAAAATCTCCTTTTTTCAATATTCTCAGGCTTTTTTACATAAAAAATAAGCCGACATAAATCGACTTTTTTCTACAAGTGATATAACACACTTTTTTTGTTTTCTTCAAACTCGCTTATATCAACACTTATAAAGAGTTCGACGAAAACTCGCTTTGGTGCGGATGAGAGGACTTGAACCCCCACGTCAAAGACACTAGATCCTAAGTCTAGCGCGTCTGCCAGTTTCGCCACATCCGCATATTTTTTCATCAACAATTATTATCTTACCACATTTGTATCATCATTGTCAAGAGTTTTGAAAAATTTATTTTGGTGGAGGTGAGGAGAGTCGAACTCCTGTCCAGCAATTCATCCACATAAACTTCTCCGAGTGCAGTTTGTTATTGAGTTTCCTGCCAATTTCTTTAACAAACAAAATCAATTTGCAGTAGTCTTTTTAAAGTCCCACAAATCACAAAGACAATGATTTGCTTCGTTTCCTACTCATTTGACACCTATTCTTTAGCCGTAGGTTTCCAAAGATAGATGACGCCGCGCTTAGGCAGCGTATGCTAATTCTTCATTATCAGCGTTTATATTTTGTTATGCCTTTTTAAGTGGCCAGGCATCTCCACTACTCGCTATCTATGATTCAGTATTGTCGTCGAAACCAAATACACCCCCGTATATTTTTATTATACACTATTTTTGTAGAAAATGCAATAAAATTTTTGAAAAATAAACGGATGAATTACTGAACCTTCACCCGCCTATTTTATTAGATTTCCAATATGAATATTCTCTCTGAAACAGTACCTGTTATCTCTGTAACATTTAACTTTTGCAATGTTTTCAGAGATACTTCGTTCTGTCTATTCACAACAAATTTCAAGGTAGAATACTTTGGAATTTGTTGTACAAAAGCCCACAAAGCTTCAATCATATACCCTCTTCTCCAGTATTCTTTTGAAGTGAACATAGCTACTTCAAATTCCCCTTCAAAATTTGGGGTAATTATCAAGAAGCCAATGTATTCATGAGTTTCTTTATTTTCGATAACAAAATAAAAATCATGGATACAATCTCCCTTTGAATAATAATTGATGATACAATCGACCGCCTGGTCTAGTGAGTGATTATATGCTCCTAGAAGATATTTGTGTACTTCATCACTCCGAGTTACACTAAAAAGCCATTCTGCATCAAGGATTTCAAATAGTCTTAACCGTAATCTTGTTGTTTCAATTGTCATATTGAATCATTTTATATCTGTATTTTATCACTTTTTACATAAAATAGCAACCTTTTTATTCTGTGTTTTCCAAATCTTGTTTCAACGTAATTTTCATTTCAATGTAATTATTTTTACCTTTTCAATGTAATTTCAACGTAGTTTTTAATTATTTATAAATTTTTATAGAAATCAATAATAACCTTATTCTTCTTGACTTTTTTATGTTAATATGATATACTTTTTGTGTAGTACGTTGTTTTAATTACATAGAAGGAGGAGTTGTTTAATGCAAAATATAACAAAATTTGTTATATCTCATATCAGTTGTGCATCCTGCCCTCAGGCGACTTGTATTTTTTGTAATTGCAATCATACCAGCTGTAAATCTTGCTGGAATAGCAATTGCCATAAAGATATCAAGGAAGCAAGAAAATCTTTTTTGCTTTGTTGCATTCGGCGAAAAATTTTTCGTTCAGTTTACGAGAAATTTTGGTATTGGTCTGATTAACTCCACAAGCCCACAACTCTGAAGCGGGCTAAAAAAGAATCCCCAGTATAACTGGGGGTTTTTATTTTATCTACCTGTTCTAAAAAGTTCGAACAGAAACGTCGTTGGAGCGGCTAGCGGGAATCGAACCCGCACTATCAGGTCGGAAGCATGACATTCTACCATTAAATTATAGCCGCAAAAGTATCAAATATTTGATACTTTTATTATACAATACTTCTTTCTCAATTGCAAGATGATTTCACAATTATTTTCTCATCTTCGCTATCTACAACTATTTTTTCGTCTAAATTTCCTTCCAAAATTTTCTCTGCCACAGGGTCTTCCACCATATTCTGAATCATTCTTCGAAGTGGTCTTGCGCCATATTTATCATCTGTTCCATTTTTCACAATTAGCTCACGCGCTTGATTCGTCACATTTAGTATAATTCCCTGTTTTTTCATACGCTCCATCACTTTCGCAAGCAAAATATCCGTAATCTGATTCAAATCCTGCTGGTTCAATTTATGGAACACAATCAACTCATCCACACGGTTCAAAAATTCCGGCTTAAACGCCCTCTTCGTTTCATTCATCACATCTTTTTTGATTTCTTCATAATCTCTCTGAGCATTTTCTTCTTTGTTTTCAAACCCAATTGTCTTTTTCTCGGTAATCAATCTTGCACCAATGTTTGACGTCATAATAATCACCGTATTTTTAAAATCAATGACTCTTCCCTGATTATCCGTCAAACGGCCATCATCCAAAATTTGCAACAACACATTCATAATGTCTGGATGCGCCTTCTCAATTTCATCAAATAGCACCACCGAATACGGATTTTTGCGCACCTTTTCGGACAAAAGCCCTGCCTCATCATATCCCACATAACCCGGAGGCGAACCAATCATTTTGGAAACCGAATGCGCTTCCATATATTCTGACATATCCAAACGAACCATCGCATTTTCATTGTTGAACAACACTTCTGCCAACGCCTTCGTAAGCTCCGTTTTTCCAACCCCCGTCGGTCCCAAAAACAAAAACGAACCAATCGGACGATTTGGGTCTTTCAGTCCCACGCGACTTCTTTTAATCGCCTTCGAAACCGCTTCAATCGCCTCATTCTGCCCAACCACTCTTTTGTGCAACAATTCCTCCAAATGCCTCAACTTCTCATTTTCATCCTGCCCCAACTTCGTCACCGGAATTCCTGTCCACCTGCTGACACATTCCGCAATATTTTCCGCACCAATCGTAATCAACTTTCTAGCCGTTTCATTGCGCCATTCCTGTTTTTGAGTTTCCAAATGATTTTTCATTTTGACCGATTCGTCGCGAAGTCTAGCTGCTTTTTCAAACTCTTGCGTATTAATTGCTGCCTCTTTTTCGGTATCAATCTTTTCGATTTTTTCCTCCAACTCCTTCAAATTTTGTGGCTCCACAAAAGATTGCAACATCGCTTTGCTGGACGCCTCATCAATCAAATCAATGGCTTTATCTGGCAAAAAACGGTCTGTGATATAACGATTTGACAAATCAATCGCCGCATGAATCGCTTCATCCGTAATTTTTACATCATGATGCGCCTCGTATTTATCACGCAAACCAACCAAAATTTGCTCACATTCCTCCAAAGTCGGCTCGTTCAGGTGAATTGGCTGAAAACGTCTTTCCAGCGCAGAATCCTTCTCAATATATTTGCGATACTCCTTTAATGTCGTCGTTCCAACTACTTGAATTTCGCCTCTTGCCAAAAGCGGTTTCAAAATATTGGCAGCATCAATCGCGCCTTCCGCGGCTCCTGCGCCAACAATCGTATGAATTTCATCAATAAACAAAATAATATCGCCCGCTTTTTTGACCTCGTTCAATGCCTTTTTAATGCGCTCCTCAAAATCGCCACGATACTTGGCTCCAGCCACCATTGACGTAATGTCCAAGGATACGACACGCTTATTTTTCAAAATCTCTGGAATATTTCCTGCCACAATTTTTTGCGCCAAACCTTCAATTACAGCCGTTTTTCCAACGCCTGGTTCGCCAATCAAGCACGGATTATTTTTTGTTCGCCTCGACAAAATCTCGATGACTCTTTCCGTCTCCTGCCCTCTTCCAATCACTGGGTCTAAATTTCCTTCTTTCGCCTCTTTCGTCAAATCGTTGCTAAACTGGTTCAATACTTGTGTCAAGCCATAACTTCCCAAATCCTTATCGTTATTCAACGAATTATCTTTGAGCGAACTGTCAAATTCGTTGACTACTTTTGCAATATCGTTGTAAATATTTTCTGGCTTCACATGCAAACTACTCAAAATGCGCATCGCGATGCTGTCATCCTCACGCATCATACCAACCATAAAATGCTCGGTTCCAATGTAATTCGAACCCATTTTTTTCGCTTCCAAATACGAATTCTCAATCACGCGTTTCGTTCTGGGCGTAAATCCCAAAACTGTGATATGATTTGGATTGCTCCCAATTAAATCTTCAATTTTCTCCAAAATAATTTCTGACGTCACATTTTGCTTTTTCAGAATTTTGCCAGCCACGCCGTTCGGCTCTTTTGTCAAGCCATATAAAACATGCTCGGTTCCAATGTAATTATGTCCCAATTCGCCTGCAATTTCTTTTGCAATTTGTAACACTTTTTCACTACTCACCGTAAATTTATAAATCATTTTTTAAGCCCCTTTTCCGAAATATCTATCGTAATTTTTTCCCAATTTTTCCCATTTTATTCAAAATTACAAAAATATTCCAGTTTCTAAAAATGATTTTTATTTACCAATGATACGTTTCATGATGCGCAATTTTAAAACTTCTAAAAAGCTGCTCCAGCAAAAAAACACGAATCAATTGATGCGGAAATGTCATTTTAGAAAAGCAAATTTTTTCGTTTGCTTTTGTCAAAAGTTCGTCCGTCATTCCCAACGTTCCGCCAATCACGAACGTGATGGTACTATTAAAATTCAAAGAAATCTCCTCGATTTTTTTCGAAAATTCCTCAGAAGTCATTTCTTTGCCTTTCAAATCCAAGCAAATGACATAAGAATTTGGAGAAATTGCATCTAGAATTTTTTTGCTTTCTTTTGCCTTAATTTCAGAAATCGTGGCATCATAAATCTTTGCAGGCAACTTCTCATCTGACAATTCCGTTATTTTCAAATGGCAATATTTCGAAAGCCTTTTCGTATATTCCGCCACCGCCTCACACAAATAGCTTTCCTTCATTTTTCCAACACATACAAGGTTGATTGTTAACATTTTTCTCTCCTTTGAAGAAATATTATATCGGTAACTTTCGTCTTTGTCAATCAACTTTTCAATTTTTTGTATTAAATTCCAACAACTTGCGTATAATGAAAAAAAAGCTACCTTAAGGAGGATTTTACAATGCAAAATTTAAAAAAAATCGTATCTTTCTTTCTCATTCTCATCTTTTTATTGACACAAGCTAGTTTTTGCATGGAAAGCTATGTTTGGAATGATGATATGGTTGCCACTACCGCAGAAGAAGCAACCACCGGAAATTTTTTAAATTTAGAATCTGGAAGCGCTATTTTAATCGAGCAAAATAGTGGCAAAATACTTTACGAGCACAATGCCCACGAGCAATTGCGCCCTGCCAGCGTCACAAAAGTAATGAGCATTCTTTTGATTATGGAAGCATTAGACAGTGGCAAAATTTCCTTGACTGACCAAGTTCCTTGCTCTGAAAATGCAAGCAACATGGGCGGTTCCCAAATTTGGCTAAACGAAACAGAAACGTTGTCTGTTGACGAAATGTTGAAAGCCATTTGCGTTGTTTCTGCCAATGACTGCGTTGTCGCAATGGCTGAATTTTTAGCTGGTTCCGAGGAACTTTTCGTTGGACAAATGAACGACAAAGCCAAAGAACTTGGCATGAATGAAACCCATTTTGTCAACTGCCATGGCATCGACGAAGATGGGCATGTCACGTCCGCTTACGACATTTCGCTTATGTCTCGCGAATTGCTAACCAAACATCCAAGCATCACCAATTACACAACGATTTGGATGGATTCGCTTCGTGGTGGTCAATCTGAATTGACTAATACCAACAAATTAGTGCGTACGTATGACGGCTGTACTGGCTTAAAAACCGGTTCTACCAGTTTAGCATTATATAACTTATCCGCCAGCGCCACACGCAACGATTTATCCTTGATTGCCGTTGTGTTACGCGGTCCGACTTCTGAAAAACGTTTTTCAGAAGCAAAAAAATTGCTCGACTATGGATTTGCGAATTACAGCTACACCAAAACATCCACAGCAGGCGAATTTTTGCAAAGTGCCGATGTGCAAAAAGGAACAACAGCTTCCGTCAATCTAGCTTATGAATCAGACTCTGGCGCTTTGGTGAAAAATACAGATAACAAAGAAATTCAATCGACTGTCACATTAAATGAAAATATTACGGCTCCCATTCACCGTGGTGACGTTTTAGGAAATGTGAAATTTTATTTGAATGACGAAGAAATTTCGTCCGTCAACTTAGTTGCCGAAAGCGATGTTGACAAAATTACTGTCATGAACTTGTTTGGCATGATTACCGAATTTTGGGCAAATTTGTTCCGCTAAAATCAAATAAAATCCTCAGTTCAAAAAAATAAAGCAACAAAAATAACATAAAAAAATAGACACATAA
>CANSTR010000038.1 GCA_947649935.1 uncultured Clostridia bacterium | reverse complement strand
TAGTTGCATAAATTATATATTGATTTTTTGTTGCTATTATTTTTTGAATGGACAGCAGGAAAATAATTGTAAATTTTTTATGTTATCTATTGAAATTTGTGAAAATTTATGGTATAATGATATAGAAAGTATACGAAAGATGCAAATAATAGGAAATCTATTTGCATCTTTTATTGTTTGAATAAGATAGACAATTCAAAAAATAGTAAGTCACAGGGGGACTGGTATGAATAAAATAAACAAGGATTTTTGGAAAGCTATTTTGAAAAAGAAAATCTATATTATAGTAATTTCTGTTATATTTGCCATTACTGGTGTGTGTTATACGTTGGTAAATGTGGAATATACAGCTACCAAGAAAGTTTTATTGGGAACATCTGAAAATATGAATATTTATAAAGAACTTTTAGTAGGTTCAGAATTATTGGGAAAAACCATTGAAAATACAGGTGTTTCTTTGCGTTTGCAAGAATTGGCTGGAAATATTGAAGTAAGAAATGTAGAGGAAATGGATAATGTGCTAGAAATCAAGATTTCTGGCGAAAAGGCAGAGGAAATTCAGGCAGTTTCAAATGAATTGCTGAATGTTTTTGCCAATCAAGTGCAAGAGATTTATGGTGAAGTTGTGATGTATAAAATCGACGATTCTGGGGATTTTCATAGCAAATCAAACAGCTTTATGGTTGGAATAATGGCTGGCTTGAGTGGCTTTTTGTTGTCAAGTTTGTTGTTTGCCATCTGTATTTTGCTGGATAATAAAATCCAAAGTTGTCAACAAATTGAAGAAATCACGAAACTAAAAACTTTGATTTCAATTCCATGCATTAAACCAATGGTTAAGAAAAAATTGAATCTAAAAGTCATGAAGTTTTACTATAGCGAGGTTTTCAAAGTATTGATGACCAATATTCAATTTGTGAATGTGAATCATGCGAAAAGCAATGCGATTTTGATTACCAGTCCAAAGGCTGGCGAGGGAAAAACGTATGTGGCAATTAATTTAGGAATGGAATTTGCGAAAGCGGGCAAGAAAGTAATTATTATAGATAGCGATATGAGAAGAGGAAAATTTGCCAGAATTTTTGATTTGCCAAATGACTTGGGATTTTCGAATTATTTATCGAATTTGAATGCTAATGGAAACACAATTAATGAGAGAATTAACAGTTTTATTAATGATACAGAAATCAAAAATTTGAATGTGATAACATCTGGCAATTTTCCACCAAATCCAGCAGAATTGCTAAAAGGCGAGAAAATAAAAGAATTGATAAAAGATTTGAAAGTGTTTTATGATGTCATTATTTTTGACACAGTTCCGATTTTGGAGGCGCCAGAAGCCAAGATGCTTTCAAGCGTTTGTGATTTGACATTGGTAATGTCTGCTTATGGCGATACAAAAATGGATGAATTCAAAAAAGCATACGAAGAGATGAAAGATGTTGACGGAAGCATCATTGGAATGGGCTTGAACAAGATTCCAGATAGAAGGCTTAAGAGAAAGTTTGCAGGTTTTGAAATTCGTTGGAAACGACGTTTCCAGAAATATCGTGTGAAAATTTGTGCATGTTTCGAAAAAATGCAGAATTCATTGGCACTAGGAGAAAAATTTAGGATTGCATTAGAAGTGATTTTCGACTTTTTTGAGAATGTTATTTCAGTTTTGAGAAATGTGTTGGTCAGTTGTAGAAATCATATTAAATTGAAATCGCAGGATGTAAAAGAACATTGGAAAAATTATAAAAGTAAACGTGAAGCGACGAAATTGATTGACGCAGGCGAAGAAGAACCTAAGCCAGAGAAAAATATCGTTAGGGAAGTATTTGCAAGTGAATTAGCCAAATTGGAAATGCCAAAAGAGGAATCGGTTGTTGTAAGTGCGCCAAAGCAAAACAAAAGTAAGTTGGATTTGATGAAAGAACAGCAAGAAAAAGGAACTCTTGAAGTGATTCCAACAGAAGAAAAAATGGAAGTAGAACCAGAAAAGCCACAAGAAGTTCAAATAGACGATGCCAAGGCAAAACAGGAAGAAATGAAGCGCATTCACGAAGAATTAAAAGAAAAGCAAAGAATAGAAAGAGAGAAAAAGGAAGAGCTAAAAAGACAGCAAGAAGAAAAGAAAAAAAGTTTTGAGGAAATGGATTATCAAATCGATTTTCAAAAGGAAGAAGTGATTACAGAGGAAATGATAAGGCGTCAAGTGGAAATGGACGATTTTGTAAGAATGGCAGAAAATGAGCAAAAGGAAGAACGTCTGCAGGCAAAAAGAGAAAAGCTATTAAAAAAAAATGAAAAACGTAAACAACGTCTTGCCAAAAAGGAATTAAAGGCTCAAATGAAGGAAGAAAAGAAGGCGGCTAAGCAAAGAGAAAAGCAGATTGTGCAAGAGGAAGCAAGGATTAAGGAAGAGTTGCAAGAGGATAATTTGTATCCCAAAATTCATATGTAAGGAAAATGGAAAGAGGGAGAAAATGGAAAAGAAAAGAGAAGAAAAAGGCATTACATTAATTTCATTCGTTGTGACAATGGTTGTTCTGTTGATTTTGGTAGGAATTGGTTTAGAAAATAGTGATGTTATGAAAATTGCAACCAGAATTGTAGGAGAATATCAAATAGGTATGATAACAGAAGAAGTAGAATTAGCCATGGCGGGAGTGCAAATTGATTATTATCAAGCGGCATATGTGGAGGAAGAGATAAGTATATCGAATACTTTTGGAGCATACGTAGCACAAAAATTACAAAAGGAAGGAATTAAAACAGCGCAAGGAAAGCTAGTAAGCACAGATGGTGTTACAGTCATTTATCAAGATATAGAGGGAAACAATATTGCGACAGGAATATTAGATGCTAATATAGGAAGTGTAAATATCAATGGGATAACACCGCGTTTTTCGGAAGAAAGCATGATTTTTAGGGATTAAAATTTTAGAGAAAATGAGTTTTGGATGTAAAACTCATTTTTTTGCATTCATATTGTAAAAAATGACGAGAAGAGATATTTTGTAAACAAAATAAAATTGTTAAAAAATAGGTTGTGTGAAAAAAAGAGAACGGTTAAAAATACAAATAATAGCTATCCACAGATTTATCCACATTATCCACATGTATGTAAAATGAAGTTTTGTGGATAAGTTTGTAAAAGGATTATGTAATTTTAAAAATTTAATATAAAACCTCCCGAAGTGGGAGGTAGTAGGACTGTTTGCTTAATTGAAACAAACAGTTCTAAAAGCTTATTTTATATACGAGTGCCAGTAATATGGCAAACATAAAGATAAGCCCCAAAATACAAATCAGACGGGAAATTTTTATTGCTTTTTCCCGTTTCTTTTGTATTAGTTTGTTATCACGTGATGTCATGTTTATGCTCCTTTCTATTATGTTATCCTCTAATTATACAACAAATTTATGGAAAACACAACCGAAAATTCAAATAAAATGAAAATTTTATTATCCTTGACTTTCCTGCCAAGTTTCGATATAATAAGAAAGATGAATTAACAAAATGGGAGGAAAAAATGAGTTTTATTGAAGAAGTGAAAAATAGAGCAAAAACAAATCGAAAAACAATTGTATTACCAGAAGCAACAGATGTCAGAATTCTACAGGCGGCTGAAATTGCCTTAAAAGAAGGCTATGCCAATATCGTACTGTTAGGAGATGAGGCAAAAATTAGCCAATTAGCCGAGCAAAATCATTTTGATTTGTCCGGTGCCATTGTGATTAATCCAAAAAATTCTCAAAAACGAAATGAATATGCTGAAAAGCTATATGAACTTCGCAAAGAGAAAGGACTAACTTTGGAAAAGGCGCAAGAATTGATTTTAGATGAAGTATATTTTGGCATGATGATGGTCAAAATGGAGGATGCAGATGGACTTGTATCAGGCGCGATTCATTCGACATCAGACACACTTCGTCCAGCCCTTCAAATTCTAAAAACAGCGCCTGATACGAAATTGGTATCTGCCTTTTTTGTTATGGTTGTGCCAAATTGTCAATATGGCGAAAACGGAGTTTTTGTGTTTGGCGATTGTGGACTAAATGAAAATCCAGACAGCGAGGCTTTGGCAGAAATTGCGAATTCTTCTGCAAAAAGTTTTGAGCAATTGGTTGGCAAAGAGGCGAAAATTGGAATGCTTTCGTATTCGACGTATGGAAGTGCCAAATCAGAATTGACGCAAAAAGTGATTGAGGCAACGAATCTAGTAAAAGAACGTTATCCAGAATGGAAAGTGGATGGTGAATTGCAATTGGATAGTGCTATTGTACCAGAAGTAGCTCGTTCTAAGGCGCCAAATAGCAACGTTGCAGGTAAGTGTAATACCTTGGTTTTTCCGGATTTGAATGCGGGAAATATTGGGTATAAATTGACGCAGAGATTAGCAAAAGCGGAAGCGTATGGACCATTGTGTCAAGGAATTGCAAAACCAGTGAATGATTTGTCGCGAGGCTGTTCAGCGCAGGATGTGGCTGGCGTGATTGCAATAACATGCGTGCAAGCAATGTCTTAACAGACGATTGCATAACCTTTTATTATATCATATTTTCAGCAATTTGTCAAATTGCAAAAAATAGAAAATTGTGGTATAATAAAAGGTTGAGGTAAATTAAAATTGCGTAGGGGCGATTATCAATCGCCCGCTAATCTGAGAAAACGATAACATAATTATGAATAATTGTCTTTAAATAAAAATAAAAAGGAGAGGAAAAAATGAAAATTTTAGTTTTAAATTGTGGAAGTAGTTCATTGAAATATCAATTGATTGATATGGAACATGAGGAAGTGATTACGAAAGGGACGTATGAGCGAATTGGGCAGAATAATTCGTTTGTGACGATTAAGCAAAATGGCGAAAAAATTCGCCTTGAGCATCCAGTCGAAAATCATGATTTGGCATTAAAATTTGTGATGGAAGATTTGTTGACTAGCGAAAAATATGGCGTGATTTCGGATTTGAATGAAATTGACGCGGTTGGGCATCGTTTGGTGCATGGTGGCGAAAAGTTCAGCAGTTCTGTGTTGATTACAGATGAAGTGATTGAACAAATCAAGGAATGCATTCCGCTTGCGCCACTTCACAATCCAGCATGTTTGTTGGGAATTGAGGCATGCAAGAAGCAAATCAAAGACACGCCAATGGTGGCAGTTTTTGACACTGCTTTTCATCAAACCATGCCAAAAGAAAATTACATTTATCCGCTTCCTTATGAATTTTACGAGAAATACAAAATTCGTAAATACGGATTTCATGGAACCAGTCACAAATTTGTATCAGCAAGAGTGGCAGAAGTCATGGGAAAAAAGATAGAAGAATTGAAAATGGTCACTTGCCATTTGGGGCAAGGGGCATCTTTGTGTGCAGTTAATGGCGGAAAATCAGTTAACACAAGTATGGGATTGACGCCTCTTGGCGGAATTGCCATGTGCGCAAGATGTGGCGATATGGACCCTTCGATTGTTGGCTATTTGATGGATACGTTGGGAAAAACGAAAGAGGAAGTGAACAGCATTTTGAATAAAGAATCTGGTGTGCTTGGTATTTCTGGTATCAGCCCAGATTTTCGCGATGTGGAAGCAGAGGCAGCGCAAGGAAATGAAAGAGCCAAACTTGCCATTGCTTTTTACAATCACACCGTAGCCGAATATATCGCGCGTTACGCAGTTTCGATGCAAGGCATTGATGTGATTGTTTTCACAGCGGGCATTGGAGAAAATCAAATCAATATTCGTAAAGGCATTTGCGAGAATTTGAAATTTATGGGAGTTGAGATTGACGAAAAGGCAAATGATGTTAGGGGCGAGGAAGTAGAGATTTCAAGTGCTAATTCGAAAATCAAAGTTTACGTCATTCCAACAGACGAGGAATTAATGATTGCGCGTGACACAAAAGAAATCGTTGAAAAATAAGCTTTTCACGTTTCTTTTGTAAAATACACGATTTTGATGAGTTTTCCCATGCTTAAGACGAAATTGAAAATTTCGCTGAAGTAGATGGAAAATATGTAACCGCGCAATCCCAAATTTCGGAACGCAAGTATAGATTAAAATGACATCAGAAAGTGTGTCAAAAATATTAATCACCATGACGGAATTCTGTGCATCGAGTCCTTTCAAAATATTATCCACAACGCCATCGAGCAGGATAAAAATGGAAAGCGGTGCCAGAATTTTTATGTATTGGGAAATGCTAAAATCGTGGTAAATCCAATTTGCCAATTGCTCGCTGTAAATTGCTAGAAAAATGCTAATGAGAATGCAAATTGAGGTGGCAATGGCAAAAATAATGGTGGTGACTTTTCGGATGGTTTTGTGACGATGTTGCGCGTTATAAGCGGCAAATTCGGGCACGAGTAAACTGCTAATAGACGAAAAAGTCACATTCGGAAATACTACAATTGGCATTGCCATTCCATTGATTTCTCCGTAAGTTGCTAGAGCTTTGGCGCATTCCATGTTGCCTTTTTCGAAGCTAATCGGAATAGCAATTTGTTTCAAAGTCGACAAGCCAGAGCGAATGAATGATGTGATAGCGACAGGTGTTGCGATTTTGAAGATTTTTTGGTTATAAAATTTGACGGGATAATTGGTTGTGTAGGCGGTTTGGTAGCGTTTTACGTCTTGTCTGTAAAGGAGGAGATTGCAGACAAAGGAGAAAATTTCTGAAATCAAATCTCCTAAAATTAATGAAAAGCAGGCGTATTCTAGTCCATTTGGCAAGAATAATTCTAAGAAAAATGCTGTAATCAAAATTTTGATGATTTGCTCAAAAAATTGTGCAATGGTTGATTTGTAAACACGTCGGATTGCCACAAAGTAGCCAGAAATCGCAGAGGACATCGAAATGAGCGGAATGGCTAGGCACATCACATGAATCACATTTTGGGAAACTTTGCCATGCAAACAAATTTGCAAAATAAAATCAGAACATAGCAAAAATAGCAGACTTGCCATAATTCCGCAAAGGAAACTTAGCAAAATGCAACGTTTTGCTATTTTTTTGACGCCGTCTTTGTTACCAACGGCAAGCTCTTCCGAAACAAGGCGCGTAACAGCAAGGTTAATACCGAAGTTGCCAAGGGTGATGCCGAAAAGGTAGACAGACATCACTAAGTTAAAGGTTCCGAGCATTTCTTTTCCAATTTTTTGCGTGATAAAGCTATTGAAAAAAATGGCTAATACACGAAATATGATGGAGCTAATGACTAAAGCGATGCTGTTTAGTAGAAAGTTTTTTAATTTTTTATTCACAAAAATCACCTGGAAAATTATATGTTTTTGGGTGGGAGATAAGAACTGAAAGTTTTAGCTTGCTTTTTGTAATTTTACATGCTATAATGTTTACAATTATAGTTTTTCTAAAAAACTTTTATTCAAAGTTTTTTTCCAAAATTAAAATTTTATAAAAATCTTCTTTTTGCAGGTAGGGCGGTTCGAGGGAAGTAGTTTTGCAGAAGGGAGAGGATGAAAGTTGTTTAGATTTTTATGGAATACAGAAGAGAAAATTGTTAAGTCCAGTAGAATTACAAAGTTTACAATAACAGTAATGTTATTGAACATCAGAGTCTTTACATACTCGAGAACAAAAGCGAAAGCCTTAAGATAAGAGAAAAACAGGTAGTCCAACATCTCAAAGGCTACCTGTCTTTTTTTATTTTTTAAATGTTTAGATTTTTATTTACAAATACAGTATACAAATTTTTTTTTGTTTTGTCAATCTTTTTTGGAAAAAGTTTTTATAATTTTTTTCTCTTCAAATAAAAAAGTAAATGCAAATATCAATAATGTCTATTGCAATAAGTCTTACATTAGTATTTATTGTATAACTAAATGCAAGTTAAGAAATTTATATTCCTTTTGGATAATTTTTATGCTATAATCATAATTGTACTTAAATCCGTTTAATTGCTAATAAATATGATTTTTTATTTTTGTAAAGGCTAGGCACAAGCCTATACACTTTAGCTTTTATAAAAATAAAATAATCATATTATAATTTATATTAGGATTGCAATTTATATTTCAAGTAAAATTGCTTTTACTTCTTCATAATTAAAATTAAATGCAATTTTGCTTTAGTTTTTGTACGCTTTTTTTCTCAATTTCTCTTATTTTTACACAAAATTGATAGATTTTTCTTGATTTTTGTACTTTATTTTTCCTATAAATTTGCTATTTCTCTTACAAATTGCATTTAATTTTTCACTTCACCATAATTTTTTTCTTGCTTTTTGTAAAAGTGTATGTTACAATATCTACAATTATAGTTCTTCTAAAAAACTTTTATTCAAAGTTTTTTTTCAAAATTAAAATTTTATAAAAATCTTCTTTTTGTAGGTAGGGTGGTTTGTGGGAAGTAGTTTTGCAGAAAGGAGAGGATGAAAGTTGTTTAAATTTCTGCATCATACGGAAGAAAAAATTGTGAAGTCTAGTAAAGTCACAAAATTTACAATAACAGTGATGTTATTGAACATCAGAGTCTTTACATATTCAAGAACAAAAGTTAGAGCTTTAAAGTAAGAAAAACAGGTAGTCGAGCCTCTCAAAGACTACCTGCTTTTTATTTTTTTGTGTTTAAATTTCTACTTACAAATTTAGTATATAAATTTTTTGTGGTTTTGTCAATCCTTTTTGGAAAAATTTTCTTGAAAATCGTTTACAATCCTGAAATTTTGGTATATAATATTAAAATATTAGAAAAGAGAGGATGGATAGATATGGACGAGCAAAATGAAGAATTAGAGTTGAATCGTTTGATGCAAGTGAGAAAAGATAAGTTGAAAGAAATGCAGGAGGCAGGCAAGGATCCTTTTGAAATAACCAAATATGATAGAACGGAATTGAGTCGCCAAATTAAAGAGAATTATGAAACGTTTGAAAATAAGGATGTTTCGGTGGCTGGAAGGATTATGGCAAAAAGAATTATGGGAAAGGCTTCTTTTTGTACCATTCAAGATAGCACAGGTACAATTCAAAGTTATGTGAGCATTAATGATTTGGGAGAGGAAAGCTACAAGGCTTTTAAAACATATGATATTGGTGATATTATTGGATTGAAGGGGTTTGTTTTTAAGACAAGAACAGAAGAGATTTCGATTCATGCCAAAGAAGTTGTGTTGCTTTCGAAATCGCTTCGAGATTTGCCAGAAAAGTTTCATGGCTTGAAAGACATGGATTTGCGTTATCGTCAAAGATATGTGGATTTGATTGTGAATCCAGAAGTGAAAAGTACGTTTGAGATGAGAAGTCAAATTATCAAGGAAGTTCGAAGTTTTTTGGATAACAAGCATTATATGGAAGTGGAAACGCCAACGTTGAGCACGATTGCTGGAGGTGCCAGTGCCAGACCTTTTGAAACGCATCATAATGCGCTAAATTTGGATATGTATTTGAGAATTGCGTTGGAACTTAATTTGAAGCGATTGATTGTGGGCGGATTTGACCGCGTTTTTGAGATGGGTCGTGTTTTTCGAAATGAAGGAATTGATATTCGCCATAATCCAGAGTTTACGGAGCTTGAGTTGTATGCGGCTTACCAGGATTATCATGATATGATGGATTTGGTGGAAGAAATGTTCCGTACGATTTCTCAAAAGTTATTGGGAAAAACGACGATTTCGTATCAAGGAAAAGAGATTGATTTGGGGTCACCTTGGAAGAGAATCACAATGATTGACGCGATTAAAGAGGTGACAGGAGTCGATTTTAACACAATCAATACGGACGAAGAGGCGATAGCAATCGCTAAAGAAAAAGGCGTTGAAATCGAAGAAAGCAAGAAGACGAGAGGTTATATTATCAATGAATTTTTTGAAACGTTTGTGGAGGAAACGTTAGTTCAGCCAACGTTTATTTGTGATTATCCGATTGAAGTTTCGCCATTGACAAAAAAGAAACCGACAGATGGAAGATTGACTGAGCGTTTTGAGTGTTTTATTGATGGGCGCGAGTATGGAAATGCGTATTCGGAGTTGAATGACCCAATTGACCAATATGAGCGATTTTTGGCGCAAGTGAAGCAACGTGAAGCTGGGGACGATGAGGCAAATATGATGGATGAAGATTTTATTAATGCGTTAGAGTATGGCATGCCACCAACAGGCGGACTTGGCATTGGTATAGACCGCATGATTATGTTGTTTACGGACTCGGCGTCGATTCGAGATGTGTTGTTGTTTCCAACGATGAAACCTTTAGGAGACCATTAAATATGAAATTTAATTTTAAAGAATATGAAGCACAGGACTTAATGTATAAAGGTCCAATGCGAAGAAGATACAATGATTTAGTAGAAAGATATAAAGGCTATATAATCTATAGTTATATAAGAGGAGAATATACCAGATATTCTGTTGAAGATGAAAATGGAAATATTTTTGTGGAGACAGATAATATTGAAGAAGCACGAGAGTATGTTAATCATGAATTATTAACAGTAGCTTATAAGAAATTAAATAAACAATAAGATGAAAAAGGTTTAGTTTGATCGAAATTAGTGAAAAGTTTTGTATCAATTTATGATGCAAAAAATTGGCTTAAGAGATGAAATCATTAAGGCGATTTTTACTGATTAATTCTGAAAAATCGAACTATTAAGGATTCTTTAATAGTTCAAATGGCGGAAAATACTGGAAAATAAGAAGAAAAATCCAACTATTAAGGATTCCTTAATAGTTCAAAATGAGAAAAATAGGAGGAAATTATGAAGTTTGATTTGTTGGATGAGAAATCGATTATACTAAATATAGGAAATATAAAATTATCAGATACGGGTGATACGTTTGGAAAAAGAAAAATAGTTGGTGGATATGAATATCATCCAATATTGAAACCAAATGACATGTTTCCTTCAAATTTAGTTGCACCGATTGCTTATGGTGATTATAGAAGAGGCACATCCATAAGTGATGGAAAAAATGAGATGATACTTGCCTATGGGGCTAACCGAATAAATTCCAATGCTCAGAGTATGTCAGTTGGTTATTTTGATGGTTCACAGTATTTTTTTGTTGTTGAAGCATTTGGAGATATCTATGCAGAAAAAAGAAACAGAATTCCTGAATTAACTCGAAGGAGTATTGTTACTTGCAAATCGCTTTGGGACGATGACTCTGATACAACAATGACAACAATATTAAATCATGAGGAAGTTGAAAAGAGACCCACAGAAGAGAACATAACTTGTTTTAGAGAATTAATTTCTAGAGTGGAATGCTTGGAATCAGCTTTTAGAGGAGAGAACTTGGAGGTATTAAGAAGACGAAAGAGTAGAGCAGCGGTTGAACATGATCATGATAGATGAAATAGTTAGAAAAATATGAGGATGCAAAAGAAATTAAAAAATAGGAGGGAATTTTATGTTCTATTTTGGAAATGGAATTGACAAAAAAACATTGTATATTATTTTAGGTGTGATTGCAATTGCGTATTTATTGAATGCTGGAACTGGATTTTTAATGGAAATTGTATTGACGCTTCCAGCCGTTGTCATTGCGATGTCCTTTCACGAATTTGCCCATGCCTGGATGGCTGACAAATTGGGTGACTACACACCACGCTCTCAAGGAAGATTGACGCTAAACCCCATGGCACACATTGACCCAATTGGTTTAGTGTTACTTTTCTTCGTGCATATTGGTTGGGGCAGACCAGTAGAAATCAATCCCAACAATTTTACGAGCAACAAATCACGCCCAACGTGTGAAATGTTGGTATCTCTTGCAGGACCTGTGATGAATTTCATTTTGGCACTTGTCTTTACGGTCATTTATTATCTTATGGGAAACTTTGCGCCAATCAACCAAATAACGGAAATTCTGATGTATATTATTTTGTACACGATTATTTTAAATATTGGTTTAGGCGTATTCAATTTAATCCCACTTCCGCCGTTAGATGGTGAGAAAATTTTCCGCCGATTTTTGCCCTACAATGCGCTACAATGGCTAGATAACAATGCTAACATGTTGCAATTTGTATTTATGTTATTGTGGATTTTCGGCTTATTAGGAAAAATCGTATCACCGGTTATCAACTTTATATCAGGGTTATTATTTAACGGTGTTGGAGCATTATTTGGATTATTTTTATAGTAAAGGAAATAAAAAATGGAAGATCAAACTATTTTAGGAATCGAATCAAGTTGTGATGAAACGTCTGTGGCTGTTGTGAAAAACGGTAGAAAAGTTTTGTCAAATGTGATTAACTCGCAAATCAAAATTCATGAGGAATATGGCGGGGTCGTTCCGGAAATTGCGTCAAGATGCCATGTGGAAGTCATCAATCAAATTATGAAACAAGCGTTAAAAGAAGCCAATTTGAGTTTGGAACAAATTGACGCGATTGCTGTAACGCAAGGGCCTGGCTTAGTTGGCGCGTTGCTAGTTGGCGTTTCGTATGCCAAGGCGCTCAGTTTTGCGACTGGAAAACCGTTGATTGCGGTCAATCACATTGCAGGTCACATTGCAGGTGATTTTTTGACGTATCCGGATTTGGAGCCACCCTTTTTGTGTTTAATTATTTCAGGTGGGCATAGTCATTTGGTGAATGTCAAAAGTTATCAGGAATATGAAATTTTAGGAAAAACGCGCGATGATGCGATTGGAGAGGCGTTTGACAAAGTGGCAAGAGTGGTTGGGTTAGGGTATCCAGGAGGACCGAAAATTGACAATTTAGCAAAACAAGGCGCGCCGAATATTCCGCTTCCATTGACACATTTGGACAATTTCGATTTTAGTTTTAGTGGCATTAAAACAGCAGTGATTAATTTGCATCACAAAAATCCAGATGTCAATCCTGCGGATTTGTGTGCCAGCTTTGAAAATGCTGTTACGCAAATGTTGCTGACAAACGTAGAAAAGGCAATCCAGCAATATCGTGCTGACAAAATTGTGCTAGCCGGAGGTGTTTCAAGAAATTCGTATATCAGAAACGAATTTGACAAATTTTCAAAAAGCAAAAATGTAAAAGTCTATTATCCAGAACCAATTTTGTGCACAGATAATGCTGCCATGATTGCAGCCCAAGGATATTATGATTTTATCGCAGGTAAACGAGCAGATTTACATTTGAATGCTGTACCAAATTTAAAATTAACGTAGGGGCGATTATGAATCGCCCGTGACCTTCAATTTATGATACATTATTAAAATTACGAAACGATTTTATCGTTTGCGGGCGATTGATAATCGCCCCTACAGTTGCATAAAGAGAGGAAAGAGATATGGCAATTTTTACAATCGGTGATTTGCATTTATCATTTGGTGTGGACAAACCAATGGATATTTTCGGTTGGGGAAATCATAGCGAAAAGATAAAAAAGAATTGGATAGAAAACGTCAAAAACCAAGATACTGTTATTGTTCCGGGTGATTTTTCATGGGCGATGAGTCTGGAAGATGCCTACCAAGATTTTTCCTTTCTACATTCATTGCCAGGCACGAAAATTCTTTCCAAAGGAAATCACGATTATTGGTGGGGAACCAATGCCAAAATGGAGCATTATTTGCAAGAAAACGGTTTTGAACAGATTTATTTTTTGCAAAATAATAGTTATGAAATTGAGGACAAAATCATTGTCGGTACGCGCGGTTGGACAACTGCCAATTGGACGACCGAAAATGGTTACAAAATGTTAAAACGCGAAAATGACCGCTTGAGATTATCCATTCAGGCAGGCATTCAGCAATTTGGTGAAGAAAAAGAAATTCTTTGTTTTTTGCATTATCCGCCATTTTTTAAGGAAGCAGTTCCAGAAGAAATTGATTTAATTCATACGATGCAAGAAAATCACGTGACGAGATGTTACTATGGGCATTTGCATGGGAATTCGCATAAAGAGGCATTTGAGGGTGAGAAAGATGGAATTGATTTTCGATTGGTTAGTTCGGATTATTTGGATTTTAAGTTAAAGTTAATAAAGGAATGAGAAGATGAAAAATATTGAAATAGACGAAAAAATGATTGCTTTGCAAGTAACGATTAATAATAGAAATCTTGCGATTACAGTGGACAAAAAAGTTTTTGAAAAAGATGAAAATGGCAAATTTCATAAATGTTCGAGATGGGACAAAGATGCCAAGGCTTTGAGCCCATATTTAAAACCGCCGAAGAGTTTGGATATCATTTAGATTTTGTGAAGAAACGAAGGAGAAATCGTGGAGAAAAAAGTTTATTATGAGGCGTATCATGGTATTAAAAGTATAGGATTAGCCAATTTGGTTACAAATGAAATAATTACTGAAATAGCAGCGTGTAGAACAACTTATCCAAGAACTGAAAGAGATAATAGAAAATTTAGGCAAGAAACGAACGGATATGAAGGAATAACATTTAGTTCTAATTTGTTAGCAGCAGCTTTTGGGATTGAAGAACGAGAAATTTTGAGAGGTGGACTTCAAAATGAAGAAAAATTTAACAATGCTTTGATGAAAAATATTTCATCTGTTCCACAAAAAGATTATTTTTGTTTGATGTTTAGTTGCTTAGAATGTAAGTTAGATATGCTTTATAATGCTTTATGTGAGAATGAGGATAATTCAATGAGTAAGCAAATGATTGCTTCAAATTTAGAAGGAATTATTCATGACATTTACAATATTGTCAGTTTGAGGGTGTTATGGGATACAAGAGAAATAGATAAAGAATATGCAGAAAAATTAGCATATGACGCTCAAAAAATTGAGATTATACTGGAAGACAGTATATTTAAATTTGGATATATGGAGCATAATAATATTAATATAGAAATGATAAAAAGACTATTAGTAGAAATAAAAAGTGAAAAGTTAGAACTTGTTAAAGTAATTTCAGATATCATTGCATTAGCAGAGAATAAAGATAAAATAACAGATGAGCATGAATGGCAAGAGGCGGTAAAAGCAGCAAAATATGGCGAATATATTAATACGTTCGGAATGGAAGAAGAAAAGAGTTCTGCGAATAGACTTCGTTTAGTTGAGGATTATCCGAAAACAAATCATGAATTTGATGATGCTGTGCAATGGGATAATGAACCAGTGACAGAGATAATGAAACAATTATGGAATGAAAAAGAAGTTGTTGATGTAGGTAAGTTAGAACAAGAAATTGAGTTTCAAACAGTGCTACAAAACTTAAAAAATTTTATAACGAAATTCCAAAATAGAAACCAAAAGAAATTAAATGCTCCAAGCGAAAATGGCGAAGGTGGCTTTGCAGAGCCGAAAAGTGACTTTGATGAAAGATGCAAAGTTCCGCCAGAAAAACTTCAACCATTAAAGCCTTCCACTAAACCAAAAAGAATTGAAAAAGAAAACGGAAAAGAATAAAAATTTCAAAAGCCTCAGTTCAAAAAAATAAAGCAACAAAAATAACATAAAAAAATAGACAC
>CANSTR010000037.1 GCA_947649935.1 uncultured Clostridia bacterium | reverse complement strand
TTATGTGTCTATTTTTTTATGTTATTTTTGTTGCTTTATTTTTTTGAACTGAGGGTTTTTTTATAAATATTGACCTAACAATAATTTAATAGTATAATATACATGAAGTTTTTGTTTTTAATATAAATATTGTAGAATGTAAATATATCTAATTATTATAACGTGATGCTAATTGTAAAATTTAATATAAATATAGTAGAATGTAAAGTGTTTTCTTGTATTTTCTTATCTTTCAATTCAAATGGTTTTAATTTAAATATAGTAGAATGTAAAGAGAGAAGAATTAAAAGAGTACCGAAAGTCCATAAATGTTTTAATTTAAATATAGTAGAATGTAAAGGTAAACACGGCCTGGTCAAATTTTTTGCCCATCGCGTTTTAATTTAAATATAGTAGAATGTAAAGCAATATCCTCTTGTTGCTCTTTAATATATAAAATGCGTTTTAATTTAAATATAGTAGAATGTAAATACAACATATTGACCGTTATCTAATTTTCCACCTTTTTGTTTTAATTTAAATATAGTAGAATATAAAGGATGCTACTCTTCCAAATCCTGATAAATCTTTAAATTTTAATATAAATATCCTAGAAAGCCCCTATATTGCTTAATTAAGTCTTATAGAGGCTTTGCAGAGTGTATCTAAAAACCTATCTTATTTTTCCGCAAGCAATCTTCTTTCCAGAATTTCCACTAGGTTGGCTGGTAAAATCATCTGGAGAATCATGAATAATCACAACTTTTCCAAGAATGTCCCTCACGCGAAACTGATTCGTCAAAAAGCTCATGTACGTATAGCCATTATTCTCGAACAATGGTGGCAAATCGCCAGCATGAGAAGGATGAGGGCAATGATTTGGATTATAATGCGTAAGCGCATTCGCAAATTCATCTTCCGCATTGCCAGTACAAGAGGTTCCGCTCATGAATATGAAATCCGAAGAATCTTTGTTGACACGCATTTGAAGATGTCGGCAAACCTGCAATTTTAGCAGTAACCAAAACGCTATCTTTTGTTTCTTTAAAAGAAACTGTACCTTGTATTTGTGGATACTTCTTTCCACCTCTTATTTCTGCTTTCGCAGTATGAAAAATATTCTCAAACATTATAAAATTACCTCTTTAAAAAATAGTATATGCATCCAAAAAATAAATGTGAAATAAATTGCTAAAATAAAAATATTTTGATATAATTTATCATAGAATGAAAAAAGGAGAAAAAATATGGAAGAAAAATGTGTTGAACAAAAAGTACGAAAAGAAACAGAAGAAATACTTGCCCAATATCGCCCAGAAAAAGATTTGCTAATCACCATACTAAACGATGTTCAAGAAAAATATGGTTATATTCCAAAACAAGCCCAAATGGCAATTTCAGAATATTTAGCTATTCCCATGGCGGAAATTTACGGTGTCATTACCTTTTATTCACGTTTCACTTTAGCGCCAAAAGGAAAATACAATATTTCAATTTGCCTAGGAACAGCCTGCTATGTAAAAGGTTCCCAAAAATTATTAGACAGAGCCAAAGAAAGATTGAAAATCGAGCCAGGTCAAGTCACAAAAGACGGCAAATTCTCTATCGATGACGTCAGATGTGTCGGCGCATGCGGTCTAGCCCCAGTCTTCATGGTAAACGACGAAGTCTACGGAAACGCCACCGTAAAACAATTAGACGAGGTAATCGACAAATACATGAAGTTATAACCCGTAGGGGCGACTATCAGTCGCCCGCTGTAAGAGACACGAAGAAAAAGAAACAGAGAAGGAGACAAGGGGGTCGATGCCCACATCAACCCAATTCAAATGTATAATGAATATGATTGCAAATATCGTAGGGACACGGGGCACCGTGCCCAATACACAAAATCATGAAAATAACATGAAAGAATTGTGAAAATTGTGTGAAAAAGGAGGAACCCATGAAAACAATCGAACAAATAGAAAAAATAAGAAATGAAAAAAGAAAAGAACTAGAATTAAGAATCAATCCAGAAGTAGTTACCCAAGAAAAACACATTTTAGTATGTAGAGGAACGGGATGTACATCCTCAAAGTCGCCCCAAATTATTGAAAAATTCCGTGAAATTCTAGCACAAAAAAATATCGAAAATGTGCGCGTCATTCAAACAGGATGCTTTGGACTTTGCGCCAAAGGTCCAATCGTTGTCATTCGTCCAGAGGAAACGTTTTATGCCCATGTCAAGCCAGAAGATTGCGAGGAAATCATTGAAACGCACATTATCAACGGTCAAAAAGTGGAAAGATTGCTTTGCAAAAACATGGATGGAAGTATTGTACATAAATTAAACGAATTGGATTTTTACAAAAAACAAAAAAGAATTGCGCTCAAAAATTGTGGCACCATTAATCCAGAAGAAATAGACGAATATATCGCATTTGATGGCTATAAAGCTCTTGAAAAAGTGCTAACTGGCATGAGTCAAGACGATGTCATTGATGTGATTTCCAAATCCGGTTTACGAGGACGTGGTGGCGCCGGATTTCCAACTGGCAAAAAATGGAGTTTTACAAAAATGGCGGAAAGTGACCAAAAATATGTGGTCTGCAATGCCGATGAAGGTGACCCGGGTGCTTTCATGGATAGAAGCATTCTCGAAGGTGACCCACATTGCGTTCTAGAAGCAATGGCAATTGCAGGATACGCCATTGGCGCAAATCAAGGCTACATCTACGTTCGAGCCGAATATCCAATTGCAGTACATAGGCTGAAAGTTGCTATTCAACAAGCAAGAGAATATGGCTTGTTGGGTAAAAATATTTTTGGTACAGATTTTTGCTTTGATATCGACATTCGACTTGGTGCAGGCGCATTTGTTTGTGGCGAAGAAACGGCGCTTCTAGAATCTATTGAAGGAAAAAGAGGCCAGCCAAGATTGAAACCTCCTTATCCAGCCAGTCAAGGCTTGTTTGGAAAGCCAACTGTCATCAATAATGTGGAAACCCTTGCGAATATTACAAAAATCATCTTAAATGGCGCAGAATGGTATGCTAGCATAGGAACGGAACATTCGAAAGGAACGAAAGTTTTTGCACTAGGAGGAAATGTCAATAATGTAGGACTGGTGGAAGTTCCCATGGGAACAACGTTGCGAGAAATCGTGTATGACATTGGTGGTGGTATTCCGAAGGGAAGAGAATTCAAAGCAGCTCAAACAGGCGGACCGTCTGGCGGTTGCATTCCAGCCGAGCATTTGGATACGCCCATTGATTATGAATCACTAGCTTCCATTGGTTCAATGATGGGTTCTGGCGGATTAATCGTAATGGATGATACAAAGTGTATGGTCAATTTAGCCAAATTTTATTTGGAATTTACCGTGGCAGAAAGTTGCGGAAAATGTACACCTTGCCGTATTGGAACCAAAAGAATGTTGGAGATTTTGGAAAAGTTGTGTAGTGGGGAAGCGACAGAAGAGGACATTGAGCGCCTAGAAAAATTGGCGATTAATATTAAAAAGGCGAGTGTGTGCGGTTTAGGGCAAAGCGCGCCAAATCCGGTGCTAAGCACGCTTAGGTATTTTCGCGGAGAATTTACGGAGCATGCGGTTCAGAAAAAATGTCGCACCAATGAATGCAAAAAAATTGCCAAAATACAAATTAACCAAGACCAATGCAAAGCCTGTGGATTATGTCAAAAACAGTGCCCAGTAGGAGCAATTGACGGTGAGGGACGAGAAAAAAGAACCATTAATCAAGAAAAATGCATCAAATGCGGAACTTGTATCGCAAGTTGTCCATTTAAGGCCATTAAGTAAGGAGGGAAACTATGAACGAAGAAATGATTACACTTACCATAGATGGAGTAGAAGTAAAAACCAAAAAAGGAAATACGATTTTGCAAGCTGCCAGAGAAATTGGAATTGACATTCCGACCTTGTGTTTCTTGAAAGAAATCAACGAAGTCGGCGATTGTCGCATGTGCATTGTGGAAGTGGAAGGCAGACGAGGATTTGCGACTTCGTGTATTCAAAAGGTAGAAGAAGGAATGATAGTGCACACCAACACGCCAGAAGTAACAGAAGCAAGGCGCATTGTGCTGGATTTAATTCTTTCCAATCATGCCAAAGATTGTTTGACTTGCACGCGTTTGGGGAATTGCGAATTGCAGAAATTAGCCGAAAGGTTCAATGTACAAAACATCGAATATGC
Organism: uncultured Clostridia bacterium; assembly: GCA_947649935.1. GTDB lineage: Bacteria > Bacillota > Clostridia > TANB77 > CAG-508 > Scatovivens. The sequence goes on along the minus strand of CANSTR010000037.1, from coordinate 11,376 downwards.
AGGCGAAATGTCGAAGCACGAAATTGATGACAAGTCGCCAGCCATTGTTCGAGATTTTAACAAATGTATTTTGTGCAGAAGATGTGTTGCCACTTGCAAAAATGTGCAAGAAATTGGAGCCATTGATTGTATTGGAAGAGGCTTTGAATCGTGCATTTCAACCATGTATGACTGCAGTTTGAATGATGTTGATTGCACGTTTTGCGGGCAATGTATTGAAGCCTGCCCAACAGGCGCTTTGCATGAAAAAGAAGTGATTAACGAAGTTTGGAAAAAATTGAAAGACCCAGAAACTTACGTTGTTGTACAAACAGCGCCAGCTGTCAGAGTTGCTTTGGGCGAAGAATTTGACATGCCAATTGGAACCAATGTCAAAGGAAAAATGGTGACAGCGCTAAAAAGAATTGGTTTTGACAAAGTCTTCGACACCAACACAGGTGCTGACCTTACGATTATGGAAGAGGCGAACGAATTTATGGAAAGAATGCAAGGTGGAGGCGTTTTGCCGATGATTACTTCATGCAGTCCAGGCTGGGTGCGTTTTGCCGAAAAAAATTATGGCGAACTTTTGGGGCATTTGTCAAGTTGTAAATCGCCATATCAAATGTTTGGAGCTTTGATAAAATCTTACTTTGCTGAAAAATATGGAATTGCGCGAGACAAAATTTGTACTGTATCTGTTATGCCATGCATTGCGAAAAAGTATGAATGCAGTCGTCCAGAAATGGAAGTTGATGGTGCAAGAGATGTTGACTATGTTTTGACAACACGCGAATTAGCCAGAATGATCAAGCAAGCCAATATTGATTTTGCAGTGTTACAAGACAGCAATTTTGACGACCCAATGGGAGAAGCAAGTGGAGCAGGAGCAATTTTTGGCACAACAGGAGGCGTCATGGAAGCAGCGATTAGAACGGCAGTTGACACATTAGAAGGAAAAAATATCGACCAAATTGAGTATAAAGAAGTCAGAGGCGAAAAAGGTATCAAAGAAGCGTGTTTGAAGGTGGCTGGAAATGAAGTGAGAATTGCAGTTAGCAGTGGTTTAGCAAATGCGAGAAAGTTGATGGAGCAAATCAAAGAAGGAAAGTCGCCCTATCATTTTATTGAAATAATGGCATGTCCAGGTGGATGCGTTATGGGGGGTGGACAGCCGATTAAGAGTGCGAAAGTCAGAAGTTCGGTTGATGTTCGAAAACTGCGCGCTGATAGTTTATACGAAATTGACGAAAAAAGTGCGATTCGAAAATCGCACGAAAATCCAGTGATGAAACAGATATATGATGAATATCTAGAAAAACCAGGAAGTCACTTGGCACATAAATACTTACACACAACGTATCATCCAATGAAAAAATACGATATTGACTAATGTTCAACTTACATACCAAATTTTATTTTCAGGAAAATATTTTTGTAGGAGGTCAAGCAAAAAAATTTCAGCTTGGTCTCTTATTTCTTTTTTATAGCAATATTTGCCACGTCCGCGCCCAGTCATCAATTCAGGATTATACAAATTAACAGCTTGCGGAAAAGCCTCTTGATTAATCATTTTGTGGATGTAGCTATAAGTCATAAAAATCAATTCAAAAAATATGCTTGATTTGGCCGGTTCTTCAAGATTTTTAGAAAGTGTCATCAGTAAATCCTCGTATAATTTTTGCCAATTTTCCACAAGCATAATGGGCGCAATCAAAATGCCAACGCGGTAGCCAGCGTTGCATAATTTATTAATTGCTTCGATTCTATTTTTCAAGCGAGAAGTTCCAAACTCAACTTTATCAATCAATTCAGCAGGGTTCACACTCATTCGAACAATGATTTTTTCCTTGCCATTAATATTTAAAATGGGGTCGACCATGTCAAATTTGGTTGGAAAAGTAAGAAGACCTTTTTTGGATTTTGCAAAATTTTCAATGGTCCAAACGAGGTTATTGGTAATGGTATTTTCCAGAATTAAATCACTGTTGCTGCCAATTTCGAAGGTCAGTTCTTTCTCGCTTTTTTCGGCGGTTTTAATGATTTTATCCAACATTTGCTCGCGATTGACAAAAAGCCTCAAATACGCGCATTTGTTGTAGTTGCAAACTAAATAGCAATACAAACACATCGCCGTACAACCAGAAGATGTGTAGGGTACCAAGAAATCGGAAACTTTGTGATTTTCCGTGTACTTGTGCGTTTTGCGAGTGGCAATAATCAAGTGTCTTTTCATTTGCGGAAATTGAGAATTAGCCTGACTACGCATTTCGGGAATATTGTTGTGGTTTTCAATAGCGAATTTAGGAATATCAGCGTATTTTTCCAATAATTCTTTGCCAAGTAGGTAATTTTCAATATCTGGTTCAAAGTAAATGGCGTCTGGTTTAAACATAATTTTTCTCCTTTTTTAATAGTATGTGCTTTGTCCAAGAAAATATTACGAAACTGTAATAATATTATATTTGTGTAACATTGATAAAAATCATTGACAGATGTTTTTTTGAATGCTAAAATAATTATGTCAAATATTATATATAAGTTAAAATGGGAGGTAAAAAATGAACAAAAAACAAAACGTAGGGGTCGATGACCACATCGACCCACAAAATCACGGAATCACGCTAATTGCATTGGTTGTAACGATTATTGTACTACTGATTCTAGCAGCTATCAGCCTAAATCTAATAGGAGGTGCCAATGGAATTCTAAGCCGAGCACAAAAAGCGGCAGATGAAACAAAATTTGCACAGCTGAAAGAATCGCTGGAATTGTCAAATGCAGAAAAATTAATCGACAAATATGCAGAAGGCGAATATGTGCAAGATTTGTATAATTACATAAAAGGTGAATGCGAGAAAAATCCAGACAAAACAGTCGAAACGTCGAACGGAAAATATTGGTTGGACGAAGATGACAACATGCACTACACAAGCAAAGAACCAGAAGCTGGAGCGGAATTGGAGAAAGACCAAAATGGGAATCCAGAGATAAAAAATACTGAAAATGGCAAACCAGGAGATGGAAACACAGGCGAAAATCCAGGAGGAGATACGGAAAAAACGGTTCCAAGTTTGACTACATCAAATACGGATTTTGAATACAGTCCAAAAGGCTGGACCAATGGAAGTGTGGCTGTTAAGGCAATTCCAAAGGACGTTGATATGACAGGATGTACGATTCAAACTAGCAAAGACGGCGAAAATTGGGAAGATACAGATACGCAAATTTTCACAGAAAATGGGACGCTTCACGTGCGCTTAGTAAAAGATACAGAATATGGCGAAAAGGTCACAAAAGAAATTGACAATATCGACACAACCAAGCCAGAAATAACGGAAGTTGTGGCAGAAAGCAACAAATTTGTTTTCAAGGCAAAAGATGATGCTTCAGGATTGGCAGGTTATGCGGTGACAGAAAATAATGTACAACCAACGGATTTTACGCCAATCGAAGGCAGTCCAAAAGAATTTCAAAAGTTAATTGAAAATTTGAAAAATGATAAAACCTATTATGTTTGGGTAAAAGACCAAGCGGGAAATGTTAGTGAAAGTAGCGCACGTGTGGATTTGAGTGCGGTTGAAGGAGCTGCAAGCGGCAATATAACAGTGGATTCGACAACATGGAATGGAATCAATGCGACTGTGACATTTAGCACAACATCAACACTTCAAATTCAATGGTGCACAACCCAAAGTACGAACGACAGCGATTGGACAACAGGCACATCAGCCACAGTTCCAAGCGGAACGACAATTTATGTCAGACTTTGGGATGGCACAAATGGAGGAAGTTCATATTTGGCGCATAAGCCAATTTTGACATATCAAGTAAAATACAATGCCAATGGCGGAAGTGGGACAATGGCGAATAGCACGCATTATTATGGCAGTGCTAAAGCATTGACAGCGAATGGATTTACAAAAACGGGTTATACATTTTCCGGTTGGGCAACAAGTAGCGATGGCACAAAAGTTTATGAAGACAGTCAAAATGTGACGAATTTAAGTAGCACGAATGGAACAACAGTGAATTTATATGCAAAATGGAAAGAAGATGCTAAGCTTGCTACAGGAGCTATTACAGGATCAAATTATGGACAAGCTGTAAATTATAGCATGAATGGATGTACAGATTGGAAATTATTTTTAAATGATGGAAGTTATGTTTACATTATAGCAGGAGATTTGGTAGAAGGAAGCACTCTTTCGGTAGAGGGAAACGTAAAAACAAATGGAAAATATGTATATACATCAGATAAAGTAAAAACAACATTAACGAATTGGATGACAAACACAAATTATTGGAGAAGTTTTATGAATACGACATATGCAGATCAAGCAATGGGTGGACCGACGATGGCTCAATTAGCGAGCAGTGTGAATGGAAAGCTGGGAGGTAGTTATACAGAGTCAAGTATAAATTTGGTTACTCTTTCTGATACGCTATACAAACGAAGTGTGCGTTGGTGGTTAGCTACTCCATCACCTGTTCAAGGCTTTACTTCAGCTGTTTGTAGTGTTGGTTCAAACGGCAAAGTGATAGAGTATGATGCATACTTTAATGATGAAGCAGGAATTAGGCCTTTAGTTCGTTTGAAATCAAATGTTAAGGTTAAGTGGAATGGCAGTAAATGGGATTTATCGATTTAGAATATGGATTTGTAAAGGGTCAGGCTTGCCTGACCCTTTTATCGAAATTGCAAACGTAGGGGCGATTATCAATCGCCCGCTTTTGTTTGGTATTTTTGAAAAATGCCTTAAAATTCATAAAAATACCAAAATGTTAATTTCAGTTGCGAAAAAATCAGTCGAGTTTGTCAAAATGTAAGGTTTACTTGACAAAATGCAAGGTAAACCTGGTAGACAAAACGAAAAAAATATGGTATAATAAAAGGTTAGGGATAAATAAAATTGTTGGTAAAAAAATAAAATCTTTTAATCAAGTAGTTGCTAATTGCTTGATTTTTTGTTATGATAGTTGTAAATAATCGATAGATGAAAGAGGAATTATGAAAAGGATAATTATAGGTATGATTGTTATTGTGGTATTGGTAATAGGAATTTGCGTTTGGCAATATCAGGAGAACAAAAGAATGGATGCGGAAGCAGTTGTTTTGAAGGAAGATTTAACAGTGCAATTTGGAGAATATGCAAAAGTGTCTGATTTTATAGAAAGCTTGAAGGGAACTTTGATAGAAGATAGTGAAATTAATACAGAAAAATTGGGTGATAGGCAAATTACATTTGCGTATACGAATGGGAAGAAGAAAAGAAAAACAGCTGAATTTTCTATAAAAGTCGTGGACGAAAATCCGCCACAAATTTTTAGTGGGAATGCCTATACAGTGCAAATTGGCTTTGATAAAAATCTCGCAGATGTTTTGCTAAGCGGAGATGACGCTGACGACAATCCTACCCGAGAAATTCTAGGAGAATACGATGTTAATACAGTGGGTGATTATGAGTTAACTTATCGTGTAACAGATTCCAGTGGCAATCAAGCCCAGAAAGATTTCGTGCTTCATGTGAAAGAAAAAAGTCAGGAAGAAAAAGCGAAAGTTAAAACGATAGAAATAGCGGATATTTTGCAGAATTATAAAACAGATGATACGAAAATTGGAATCGATGTTTCCAAATGGCAGGGGGAAATTGATTGGCAAGAAGTGAAAAATGCTGGTATCGAATTTGCGATGATTCGAATTGGCTATCAAACTGAGTATGACGGAGATTATGTGTTGGACCCTTGTTTTGTGGCGAATATCGAAGGCGCGAAAGCAGCTCAAATTCCAGTTGGCATTTATTTTTATTCGTATGCCAAAAATGCCCTGCAAGCCATAGAACAGGCAGAATGGGTAAAAGAAAATTTGAAAAATTACGAAATTGATTTGCCAATTGCATTTGACTGGGAAAGTTGGAATTCTTTTAATCAAGCTGGTATGAGTTTTTATACAATCAACAAAGTGGCAAATACTTTTTTGGATACGTTAGAAAAAGCGGGTTACAAAGGAATGTTATATAGTAGCAAAGTGTATTTGGAGCAAATATGGTATCCTACAAAATACGAAACTTGGCTTGCACAGTATAATAGCAAAGTGACATACGAAGGAAAATATTCCATTTGGCAAATGAGCGAGGCTGGTAGGGTAAATGGAATAAAGGAAAATGTAGATATTGATGTGATGTATGAATAAGGAGGTAAAAGAAGAAAGAAAATTTGTCAATAAATTAACATAATGCAAACATCTTTCATACGATATAATATAGGAGGCAAAAAGAAAAGTGGAAAATATATTATATAGTATAGGAGGAATATTGATACCATTTATTGGAACTTCTTTTGGTAGTAGTTTTGTGTTTTTTATGAGGAAAAATATGAGTGACAAATTTAACAAATTAATCGTTGGATTTGCCGCAGGAGTTATGATTGCAGCAAGTGTATGGTCACTGATTTTGCCGTCTGTTGAAATGGCAGAAAATCAAGGAAAGATTTCTTGGTTGCCAGCAGCAGTAGGTATTTTGCTAGGTGTGATATTTCTGATTTTTATTAATAAAATGGCAGAAAAAGTGGAAGCTAGAAAAGATGGAAAAAAGCTCAATATGCTTATATTTTCAGTCGTCCTACATAACATTCCGGAAGGCATGGCCGTTGGGGTTTGTTTTGCAGGATTTCTGGCGGGAGATAGTGGGATTGCATTGCTAGAAGCAATTGTGCTTGCCATTGGAATTGGGATTCAGAATATTCCGGAAGGAGCGATTATTTCGATGCCTTTGCAAATGGAAGGCGTTTCGAAAGGAAAGGCATTTTGGTATGGCGTATTATCTGGCATTGTAGAACCGATTGCGGCGTTGATTACGGTTTTGCTCATCAACATTGTGGTGCCGATTTTACCGTATCTTTTGACATTTGCGGCAGGTGCGATGTTGTATGTTGTGATTGAAGAATTGGTTCCAGAAATTCATGAGGGAGATAAATCTGTGTTAGGCGCAATTGGCGTAACAATAGGGTTTATTGTAATGATGGTATTAGACATTGTTTTAGGCTAAGTTAGTATTGACTTAGCCTCATTTTTGGTGTAAAATAAACTTAAGGAGAGTGATAAAACATGACGGATATCCAATTGAAAAAGCGTTTGAAAAAATTGAGTGTATTGCTGATTTTTTTGATGTTAGCAATCGTGTTGTTATCTGTGTATACATTGGGCTTTGGCAAAGCGGAATTATCTTTGTATACGAGTGCGGAATCACAAGATAAATTGCAGGCTTTGGGAATTGGAGAAGACGAATTTAAGGAATATTTATCCATTGCAGGTTATAAATTATCAGCAGATTCGAATGAAAAAATGTTCCATATGGCAACGGATTTTATTGACACCTTGTGCTCTGCTTATCAAGCAGAAGTAAGCGAAGATGGCACCAAAAGTTATGATATGGATGTCATAAAAAATGTCTTAAAAGAAATGACAGGAACCAATTTTAAAGGAACCATTCCAGAAAATGAATATTATCAATATCATGCTGAAACCAATCTGTGTACAAGCATGAAAGAACCAAGCGAAAAGCCGTTTTGCGTAAACATAAAAGATGTTTCTAAAAATGATGATAAAATTGAAGTCACCTACGAGTTAGCAGTTGTGACGCCTGAACAAATGGCAGAGTACAGCACAAATGGAAAATTAGATTTGGATACACAAACCGTAAAAGCAGTGATTATTTGCAATAGCGATTATGAATATTCGAAATATTTTATTAGTGAAATAGAGGTTGACTAATCAACCTCTACAATTTTATGTGTATAATCTAAATTGGCAATCCCGCCATTTTCGTAACCTAATGTATAAATATTAGTTGCCAAAATATCTTTTGCTAGCATATTTTGCAGGCGAGAATCTGAATTATTTTCCATAAATTTTTTGACCGAAATAATCACGTGTGTTTTTGGATTTTGTTTCGCAATTGCCGAAATAATTTTTTTGCCATGTTTATTAAATCCCAAAACACGCACATACGGCGTGGCTTTTCGAGATTGATTCATATCTTTTTGAGAAATATTCAAAAGGGCATACAACAAAATCCTCTGAATGCGTGACTGCGTAAAACGTTTTGTATTAATATTATCAATCAAGTCACCCAAATGGTTGTAATTATTAGCTGCCAATTTAATTCGATTTTCCAACCCTTCTGAAACGTCTGGCAAATTGGCAATGTCTGAAAGCGTCATGCGACGCAAAGTATAAATAATTTCTTTCTCAAATACCGCTAAACTTGGAACAATTTTCCCGTCTTCTATACAATTTTCCAACAATTCATACGTTTCAAAAGGAACCAAAGTATGAATATTTTTCTTTTTTTGCAACAAGGTTCGAATGGCTGTACTGCTTGCAATTCCTTTTTTTATGGTGGCTGAATTATGCTCGCTGTATTCACGCTTAATTGTAATCGGTCGAATGGGACTACGATATTTTTTGAGCGCTTTCAAATATTCAATTCCCAAAATATTATTGGGATGGTTCAAAGCTTGTTTATGTTTTTGGCTATTTCCTAAAAACTGCATCAGAGCCATCTCGCGCGCTTTTGGGTACGAAATTCCAGTTTTTACATATTGGTTAATCAATGCAGACAATTCTTTTGGCTCTTTGTACAAAAGATTTGCCAAATCATTCAGCGGAGAAATTTCGCCAAGTTCGCTACCAAAAGAAAGGTAGTCCACAATGCCAAGATTGTTTAGAATTTTGATGGCGCCTTCTGCAAAATTTTCGGCACTCGAAATGGCGTAAATCGTTGGCAATTCAATCACAATATCAAAACCAGCTTTCAAAGCCATTTCCGCTTTTGTCCATTTATCAACAATAGAAGTGTCGCCACGTTGCACAAAATTGCCTGTGATAATGGCAATGGAAAAATCCGCTTTGGTCAACTGTTTGGAATAAGCAAGATGCTTTAAATGACCATTGTGAAAAGGGTTATATTCAGATATAACAGCTAAAATTCCACTCATAAAAATTTCACCACCTATTGAAAAATTCAAGTTTTCTTGATATAATATATCACAAATGAAAAAAAAAGGAAAGAGTTTTATGAAAAAAGTAACAATCTATACAGACGGCGCCTGTTCAGGTAATCCGGGACCTGGCGGTTGGGGAGCGGTTTTAATGTGCGATGGTAGTAAAAAAGAAATTTCCGGTGCACAAAAGGATACGACAAATAATATTATGGAAATAACAGCGGTTTTGGAGGCACTAAAATTACTAAAATTTGAATGCGAAGTGGAAATTTATAGTGATAGCGCGTATGTGGTGAACGCATTTAATCAAAAATGGATTGAGAATTGGCGAAAAAATCATTGGAAAACGAGCGCAAAAGAGCCAGTGAAAAATCGAGAATTGTGGGAAGAATTGTATGATTTGACGCAAAAACATAAGACAACTTTTATCAAAGTCAAAGGGCATAGTGATAATGAATTGAACAATCGTTGCGATTATTTGGCAACCAGCGCGATTAAAACATTATAATACCACCACGCGGTAGGGGTATGTTAATGTAGGGGCACAGGGCACTGTGCCCCATGTAGGGAATAACGAAAACAAAATACCCTAAGGGGGGATATAAAAAGGAGAATAAAATGAATATATTAAACAATTGGATTTTTTGTGTTGTATTGTATATTGTGTTATCAACAGTATTTACACAATTTTATAAAATATCAACAAAGAGTTTAAAGAATGCAGGAGCGTTAACAGTTGTTCTTGAAATGATTGGAGTAATTACTGCTTTGGTGATTTGTCCGTTTTTTGAAATCAAATTTCCAACAGACATAAAAACGTGGAGTTTACTAGGATTATCGATTATTTTTTATGCGATATCAGATAGGGTAAATACAACTGTCAGAAGCGGAATTGAAGCATCTACTTTTAGTATGTTGAAACAATTGTCTACGACTTTTATGATATTGGCAGGGTTAATTTTCTTGAAAGAGGAATTTATTCTACATAAATTTATTGGTGCTATGCTTATTATTTTTAGTAATGTTTTCATTTTTTATCAGAAAGGAAAATTCAAAATGAATCGTTACATTTGGCTTGGTGTTTTGGCTAATATTTCTTACACAATAGCGTTATTTTTAGATGTGAACATTTCCGATTATTTTAATCTACCAATTTATGTGGCTTTGACATTGGGAATTCCGGGAATTTTGATATGTTTAGTGGAACGAATCAAGTTTTCAGAAATAAAAGAAGAATTTAAAAATGCTAATAAAAAAGCAATTTTTGTGACAGGAATGACATGGTCAATTTCAATCATAGTATCTTTAAGAGCTTATCAATTACAGAATGTAAGCATTGTTGCACCAATAGGCAGTTTAACAGTTCTTTCCAATGTTATTGTGGGATATTTGTTTTTGAAAGAAAGAGACGATTTGCTGAAAAAAATTATGGCTGCCATTTTGATTGTGATTAGTGTTGTATTGATTAAGATATAGAGATACCCCTAGGGGGTATATGAAAGAGGATGGAAATATGAAAGTCATTGGGATAACTGGTTCATCTGGTTCGGGGAAGACGACGATTAGTGAAATTTTAGACAAAAGGCAAGATACGAAAGTGATTAATGCAGACAAAATTGCCAAAAGTTTGACGAATTCAGAAACGCAGTATTTTGCAGAGATAAAAGACGCTTTTCAAAAGCAGGACATTCTTTTGGAAGATGGCAATTTGAACCGAGCTAAATTGGCGGATTTAATTTATCATGACGAAAAAAGCTTGGAAAAATTAAATCAAATTACGTTTAAGCATTTGCTTCCTAAAATTGCTGACGAAATGCAAAATGTGGAAACCAATATCAAATTTATTGTGATTGATGCGCCATTGTTATTTGAGGCGGGATTGGACAAGTTTTGTGATGTAACTGTCGCGGTTCAAACAACAGAATCAACAAAAATCAAAAGAATTTGCGAACGCGACCATATCTCAGAAAAAATGGCGAAAGACCGATTGAAAATTCAAAAAACAAATGAATTTTATCGCGGAAAAGTGGATTATGTTATCGAAAATGATGAGGAAACGACGTTGGAAGAATTGGAGAAAGAACTAAAGGCAGTGACAGAATTTAAAAAGCCTACTGCATAATTATTGCTAAAATTTTCATAAAAAATGCATACAAATACTAACTTTTAGGTACTTGTATGCGTTTTTCTATTTGGTAGCGAAGGGGAGATTCGAACTCTCGACACCTTGGGTATGAACCAAGTGCTCTAGCCAACTGAGCTACTTCGCCATATAGATGAACAAATAATATTATAAACGTATTATCTCCATTTGTCAAGGCTTTTATGAAAAAAATCTAATTTTATATGATTAATTTATGATAATGTCTTAAGTAGTAACTTTAGAAAATGTCC
>CANSTR010000036.1 GCA_947649935.1 uncultured Clostridia bacterium | reverse complement strand
TTTGGGACATTTTCTAAAGTTACTACTTAAGACATTATCATAAATTAATCATAAAAAAGTGGAAAAATTTTTACCATTACTTGACAAGATTTGCGATTAAATATATACTATTTTTGTACGAATGAGGGAGGTTATGATGGAGGAAAATATCATTGAAATTGAAGGAAAAAAGATTGATTTGAGTCGATTAAGTGACGAAGATTTGCTTAAATTGCAGAAAAATTTGCAGAATCAGGAAGGCAAATTGCAAAAGTTAATGGATCAATATCGTGAAAAATATCCATTTTTAAGAGATGTAAAATAGAGGTGTAACATGAGTATAAATCCAAGTTTGGAAAAGGAACTAATGAATGATTTGAGAGAATTGAATCAGAATGAACAAGATGCAATTAGGGTGTTTTGTGCGATGTATGAAAACTCTTGCGAGAACTTAAAAAATGAGAAATTGGAATCCTTAGAAAAAAGTTTGATAGAACAAATCAAATTTTATGGTAGAAAAAAGAACGAATATTCCGAGGATATTCGTCAGATTATGGAGAAATATGGGCAGTTAATGGCACAATTGTTGCAGATGTATCATACGTGGTTGGGAGCTATTATTTTGGATTTGCAGGATGTTTATAATAACCAAAAAATCGCGATTGCAAATGCGAAAATCAGCATTGGTTTGAGCCATGAAGGGAAAAAATTGGCGTCAGAAGAGAAAATCAATAATTATGAAATTGTTGCCCAAGAATGCAAAAGGCAAATGGCGGATTGCAAAGACAAAATGAACAGTCATTTGAATGAGATTTTTTATGAAAAAGATAAAAGTTTGAGTACGAAAAAAGGCAATATTTTTCAGAAATTTATGAATATTTTTTCGGGAAAATCGAAGGTAAATCATTTTGTGATAGCAGCGATGAATCAGGAAATCAATGACTTAGAAGATAAGGTGAAGGCAGAATGCGAAAATATGGAAAATTGGGTGATTGAGCAAATTGCAATGCTGGAAAATGCAATTCTTCAGACACAAGAATTATTTAATAATAGATTAAAGGAATATGGATATTATGAATCATAGTTTGGGTGAAATTTTTTATCATGGAAAAATCGTGAATTTGAGTTTGGCGGAGCCTCAGGAATTGGAGAATATGTGGCAGGAATTGGAAGAGAACCAAGTTATAAAAAAAGAGGCGATAAAAGTTTGTTTGAACAGGATGAGAGAGGAGGCATAAGGTGAGAAAGCAAGAAGAGTTGGATAAAATAAAAAGTTCGATAGAAAGCATTGATTTGAGTATAGCAGGTTATCAGGGGCTGTTGAAAAATGAGGATAATGTGAATGAATTTTCGAATTATGAAGAGCAAATTCGTCTGTTAAATGAACAGAAAAAGGGTTTGGAAGGCAAATTTCAACAGATATGTGAGGCAGAAATTGCGTTAATAGAGGAAGAAATTCAAGGACGCGAAGATTTGTTGAAAACGCTTGAAAAAAGAGGCAATAATGAAGAAATAACGGAACATAAAAATAAAATTGCGTCGTTACAAGAGGAAATTAGTGAAATCAAAGAGAATCTTAAAGAAATGGGATTGTCAACTGCAAAAAAAGTAGAAGATAAAGAAAATGAAACAAAGAAAGTTCAAGAAGAAAAACCACAACAAAAGCAAAAAAATGAAGAGTTTCAAGCACAAATACAAGAAGTTACACAAACGACGCAAGAGGAAGAACAGCCCAAACCAACGAAGTCAGAACAAAATAGAGGTCGCATTAAAGGAATGTTTCAAACATTGATTGCTAAATTAAAACAAGTACGTGGAGCACAAACAAAAGTAGATAGTGAATTAGGAAGAAGGAATCCAGAACAGGTGCAAGAAGTAGTTGTTGAGAAAACAGATAGGAATTTGCAAAATACAACAGAGCAGGTAGAACAGAATCCACAGCCAGACATTACGCAACAGGAAGCACCAACTGAGTCGCCAAAAGAAAAATTAACGACGAAGTTTAAAAGATTGTTGGGAATGTATATGAAGACAAGTTTGAATTTGGCGAAAGTAAATGGACAAGTTCAAGCAAGGGCTTTGGGAGAAAGTATCAAAAATTCAAAGGTAGTACAAGGCGCGAAGAATGTGGCAGTTATCACAATTGGTGGTGCTGTAGTAACAGGAGAAGCAATGAAAAATGCGAAGAGTACATTGCAAAAGGCAGGAAAAGAGACTGTTCAAAATATTGTGAATGCAGGAAGGGATAGGGCAGATTCTTTGGTAGGAAAATTGGAAGATAGTGTTTATACAAAACAAGCTAGAATTGCAGAATTGCAAAGTGATTTGCAACAAGGACAGAAAAATGCAGAACCAGAAGTAGGTTCAGAATTGGAGTTCGCATAAAAAAGGGAATGTAAAAAACTCAGTCTATTGCGAGAGAAATTTTGGGCAATGCCCCAAATTTCTCTCTCTCTTTTTTCAAAGTTAGAGTTTTTTTACAGTTCCTTTTTTATAGAAACTTCTTTAAACGGTCAATACTGTTTTCTTGAAAAGCGATAAATCCATTTAAAATATCTTTTACCTCATTGGATGCCTCGGGGCTTTGGTTTAAGAGCTTGACTCCTTTGATAATTCCCATATCGTAACCTTGAATTAAAAGTTCAGAAAGTTGGGAATTGCTTTTATCGTTCATAGTATTGAATTGAATTCCTGACCAACCCATTATTTTTAGTCCAACTGGAGTGTCATCTGGAATCTCGCCAATTTCTTCAAATTTTTGGTTGACTCTTTTTTCAGTTTCTTCATATTTATTATATTGATAGGTTAATTCATCACGAAAGTTTGCATCTGCGCTTTTTTCAGCTACCATGGAAATCGAATCTTTTCCCATGCAAACTCCTTTGTGTACTTCATTTAAAATTGTTAAATCGTCCATAAAATCCTCCTTGTTTTATATTGTGGATGAAATGAGTAAAAATTATTCTGCAAAAACTAATAAATTCATAAAAAGGAAGGCTGTATAAAATGCCATTTAAGCCAAAGAATTTTTTTAACAAAATTGTTATGATGGAAAATAAAATAATTCTGAGAAAAATAATATAGTTTTTTGGTGGTTTTATTTGCGTTTCTAAAATTCGAAAAGAGGCAAAAGGTAGACTGATAAAATAAATTTTTCCAGCGTATTTTGCAAAATTTATAATGCCTTGAACAGGCGTAAAAAATTTCGCGATTTCTTCCAAAAGAATTCGCAAAATCAACGAATATAAAATGAGAAAAATAGTGGAATAAATTAGCAAAGTTGGGCGCTTTTTTGTGCTTGTTAACAAGTATAAATTGACAGCAAAAAGAGCGACAAAATACAAAAATTGTAGAACGTCGATTCCAGCCTGGTAAATCAAATTGTTGTCATATTGATAAATATTTAATTTGGTTATTAAAAAATAGACAATTGTTACAATTAAATTTTTCATGAAATCATTATAGCACAATTTGTAGAATTTTGGAAATATTTTTCCCTTTTTTCTAAAAACTATTGCCAAACAAAAAGAAATATGTTATAGTATAACTACACTTGTTATAAGTGCAGAAAATAAGAAGAGGAGGTGATAAAATGGAGGAGTTATTAGTGAAATTCGAAGAATTGTTAGATACAAAGTTTGAAGCAAAATTTGCGGAATTGAAACAGGAGATTATAGGATTAAAAGAGGAGATCCAAGAGGTAAAGCAAGAAGTTGCAGGACTAAAAGAGGAAGTACAAGAGGTAAAGCAAGAAATTGCAGAACTAAAAGAGGAAGTACAAGAGGTAAAGCAAGAAATTGCAGAACTAAAAGAGGAAGTACAAGATATAAAGTATGAACTTGAAAATGTAAAGCAAAATATTGCAGATTTAAAACAAGAGATGTTAGATCGATTCTTATTATTTGAATATGAATATGGTGATCGAATTTTGGCAATTGGTGATTCTACTTTAATGGATAATCAAAAGAATGTGGAAAGAGCAAAAAGGATGCATGAACTGGAAGAAAGAATGGATGCACATGAAATCAAATTAGCAGTTTGTCGAAATGATATTTTTAAGTTACAACAAAAATCAAATAAATCATATTGTTCTTAAAAATTGGAAATCCTTGACTAGTTCTAGTGATTGCAATCTATATAAAAGAGAGCATATATATTATTTTTATTAAAAAAGTAATGTATATGCTCTCTTTATGGTTGCTGAAATAAAAAACTAAAAATTTTTAAAAAAATTTTCAAAAAACTATTGCAAAAAAATTTTTTATAGTTTAAAATATAAGTGAAGTGGAGAGAAGTGGAACAAAGTGGTAGAAAAGTGGAAGGAGGAAAAAGCCTAGTGTTAATTGGTGAATATGAGCATTCTCTAGACGCAAAAGGCAGATTAATTATGCCGGCAAAGCTTAGAGAAGATATTGGCGAAAAATTTATCGTAACAAAAGGCTTGGATGGATGCTTGTTCGCTTTTTCACTTGACGAATGGACAAACTTTGAACACAAACTTCGTACGCTTCCTATTTCCAATAAAGATGCACGTTTGTTTACCAGATTTTTCTTTGCAGGTGCAATTGATTGTGAAATAGACAAACAAGGCAGATTTTTGATTTCAAGCAATTTGAGAGAATTTGCCGAACTTACAAAAGATGTCGTCATTATTGGCATGGATTCAAGGATTGAGATTTGGAGCAAAGAAAAATGGCAAAAATGTGATGAAGATATCTCAGCAGATGAAATTGCAGCCAAAATGGAGATGTTAGGAATCTAGTATATAACTTGCAAAAGTTTATATAAATATACTAAAGAAAAATTTCTAATTTACAAAAGATAAAGAATTTAAGTACAAAAGAAAAAATGATTTAAGATACAAAAGATTTTTAAAAGTATTTTTGGGCTTAAAAAAGCCCTACAAGAGAAAAAATTTTTTAGATAACAAATGACTTGTAACTACAAAAGAAAAGAATATGCTTTTACCAATGATAAACTTTTAAGTTACAAAGGATTGGAGAGTACAAAAGATTACTAAGTTATAGGTCGTCATTTTTTGGCGACCTATCAAATTAAAAAAATATGAAGTAGAATAAGTGATGCAAATGGAGAATTTTAATCATGTGCCAGTGTTGCTGAAAGAGTGCATAGAAGGTTTAGCGATAAAACCAGATGGAATTTATGTGGATGGCACATTGGGAGGCGCAGGGCATAGTAGCCAAATTGTGAAACAAATATCAAAAAAAGGGCTTCTTTTGGGAATTGATCGAGACGAAGAGGCTATTTGTTTTGCCAAGGAAAGATTGAAGGAATTTTCCAATGTTCAATTTGTACACGATAATCACGACAATATCAAACAAATTTTATCCAAACTAGAAATCCCAGCAGTTGATGGCATCTTGCTGGATTTAGGAGTTTCCTCGTATCAGTTGGATGAGAAAAATAGGGGCTTTAGTTATATGCAAGAAAGCCAGCTGGATATGCGTATGGATAAAACGGCTACTTTGACTGCAAAAGAGGTTGTCAACACCTATGCAGAAGAAAAGTTGGCAAATCTCATTTATGAATATGGAGAAGAAAAATTTTCAAGAAGAATTGCTAAGAATATCTGTGAATATCGTAAAACAAAAGAAATTGAAACAACGGCAGAATTGGTCAAAATCATTGAAAAATCAGTGCCTCGAAAAAATGGGGAAGGACATCCAGCCAAGCGAACGTTTCAGGCAATCAGAATTGAAGTCAATGATGAAATCAAGCCATTGTATCAAACCATTTTGGATTCAATAGAGATGTTGAAACCACAAGGTAGATTGTGTGTGATAACGTTTCATTCATTAGAAGATAGAGCCGTCAAAAATGCGTTTTTGGAAGCAGAAGGAAAATGTACCTGTCCACCAGGCTTACCGTATTGCATGTGCGGGGCAAAAAAATTGGGAACAATTATAACGAAAAAACCAATTTTGCCGACGAAACAAGAAATGCAGACCAATTCCAGAAGCAAAAGTGCCAAATTGCGAATTTTCGAAAAAACGTAGGGGCACGGGGCACCGTGCCCGTACAATAAAATGAAACAAAATTTCAAAGATACAAAAGAAAGGAGAACAAGCTCATGGCAAAATATGGCTATCAATATGAAACAAGTCCACGAAAATTAGAACCAGATTATCCAAAAGCAAAAAAGCCAGCAAAGAAAAAGATAGTTGCAAAAAAGAAGAAAAAAGTCAAAGCCACAAAGAAACGTAAAATATCATTTGAAGCGAAATTTTTTATGAATAGTATGCTATTTTTTGCGATTATTTTTGCTATGATTGCTTGTCAAGCCTTGGTGGAACAGAAATATAAGGAAAAAGAAAGGTTAAAGCAGGAGTATAGTCAGTTGGTGACGAACAGCATGGTTGCCAATAGCAAAAATGATGATACAAGAAGAATAGCATCAGATTATGGCATGCAAACCAAATCAGCAACTTTGATTGATTTGGGAACAACGGATTATATCGAATCTTCTGCTGATTCAGTAGAAACAAACGAAAGTTTTTGGGATAAAATCGTAAATTGGTTAAAAAATATTTGGTAGGGACACGAGGCATCGTGTCCTTATATGTAAGGATTTGTATGAAAGGATGTGAATCAATATGAATGTTGCGAATTTTACAGAAAAATCAAAACAAGCCATTACGGTTGCAAGTAATCTTGCGGCGCAAAATAAAAACGCGGAAATTACGGAACTGCACATGTTGCTAAGCCTCATTTCTGCGGATGATGGATTAGTGACTTTATTGCTGAAAAAAATGGATGTGGATATGCTTTCTTTGAGAAATGCCTGCGAAATCGAGATTGAAAATATGCCACAAATTACGGGTAGCATTGCTTTGCGCTTTTCGGGCGAGATTGAACGTGCGCTGGAAAATGCAGAAAAGCAAGCCAAAAATATGAAAGATGAGTTCATCTCTGTAGAACATATCATGCTTGGCATGATGGAAGAAGCAAGTTCTGATTTTAAACAATTGCTAAAATTGTATGGGATTACAAAAGCGAAGTTTTTAGCGGCGTTGAAAGATGTGCGAGGCAATACAAATGTGAGGTCAGATATGCCAGAGGAAACATATGATGCGTTATCGAAATTTGGGCGTGATTTAACAGCTATGGCTCGCGAAAATAAGTTGGAACCAGTCATTGGACGTGACGATGAAATTCGAAATGTCATTCGTATTTTGACGCGTAAAACGAAAAATAATCCCGTTTTGATTGGTGAGCCAGGTGTTGGAAAAACCGCCATTGTGGAAGGTTTGGCTGAGCGAATTATTCGAGGTGACGTGCCAACCAGTTTGAAAAATAAGACAATTTTTTCACTTGATTTAGGTACATTAATTGCTGGTGCGAAATATCGTGGCGAGTTTGAGGAACGTTTGAAAGCAGTTTTAAATGAAATTGATAAAAGTAATGGAAACATTATTTTGTTTATTGACGAAATTCATACAATCGTTGGTGCAGGCGCATCAGACGGCGCTATGGATGCAAGTAATTTGCTAAAACCAATGCTGGCTCGTGGAGAGCTTCATTGCATGGGAGCAACGACGTTGGATGAATATCGTGAGTATATTGAGAAGGATGCTGCTTTGGCAAGGCGTTTTCAGCCGGTTCAAGTGGCGGAGCCAACGGTGGAAGATGCGATAACGATTTTGCGTGGCATTCAGGAAAAGTTTGAAATTTTTCATGGTGTCAAAATTCAGGACCAAGCGTTGATTAGTGCGGTAACGTTGTCAAATCGTTATATTACGGACCGTTATTTGCCAGATAAAGCAATTGATTTGGTGGATGAAGCGTGTAGTATGATTCGTACGGAAATGGAATCGATGCCAATTGAGTTGGATGAGATTTCCAGAAAGATTATGCAAAGTGAAATTGAGGAAGCTGCCTTGCAACGAGAAGAAAGTGGAAGTTCTGCGAAAGATTTGGAAAAAGTAAGAAATGAATTAAAAATATTGCGCGAAGATTTTCAAAATATGAAAGCAAAATGGGATGCTGAGAAAAAAGGGGCCGAAAAAATCACAAAATTGAAAAGTAAAATTGATGAAACAAATGCTGAAATTGAGCAGGCAGAACGTGTATATGATTTGAACAAAGCAGCAGAATTGAAGTATTCGACTTTGCCAAATTTGCAAAAAGTGTTGGAGCAAGAGGAGAAGGAATTTGAGAAGTCGCAAGGAAAATCCACGTTGGTGAGAAATAAAGTGACAGAAGATGAAATCGAAAAAATCGTTTCAAAATGGACGGGAATTCCGGTGACAAAGCTAGCGCAAGGCGAAAGAGAGAAAATTTTGCATTTGGAAAATATTTTGCATGAAAGTGTGATTGGGCAAGAGGAAGCTGTCAAAAAAGTGAGTGATGCGATTATTCGTTCTCGTGCGGGAATTGCGAATCCCAATCGTCCGATTGGTTCGTTCTTATTTTTGGGACCAACTGGTGTGGGAAAAACGGAACTTGCCAAAACGCTTGCTAGAACGTTGTTTGACGATGAGAAGAATATGCTACGTTTTGATATGTCTGAATATATGGAAAAATTTAGCGTAACTAGACTAATTGGCGCGCCTCCAGGTTATGTTGGTTATGACGAAGGCGGACAATTAACAGAGGCAGTCAGAAGAAAGCCATATGCAGTTTTGCTGTTTGATGAGGTGGAAAAAGCGCATCCAGATGTGTTCAATATTTTCTTGCAAATTTTAGATGATGGAAGAGTGACGGATTCGCAGGGCAGATTAATTGATTTCAAAAATACGATTATTATTTTGACTTCCAATTTGGGTTCTTCTGCGATTTTGGATAGCATTTCGGAGCATCAAACAATTACGGAAGAGGCGAAGGGCGTTGTGGATTTGGCTTTGAAAAATCATTTTCGACCAGAGTTTTTGAATCGTTTGGATGAGATTATTTATTTTAATGCCTTGTCCAAGGAAGATGTATATGGAATTGTCAAATTGTTGCTTTCAGATTTGCGTAAAAGATTGCTGGCAAAAGGCATTCAATTGAAGGTAACGAAAGAAGCGATTGAATTTATCATTGAAAAAGGTTATGATATTAATTTTGGCGCAAGACCACTTAAGAGAACAATTCAAAGCGATATTGAAACCATGGTTGCAAAGGAAATTGTGGCACAGAATATTCGTGAAGGTATGGCAGTTCAGATTGTAGTTGGGAAAGAAGATTGTTTGGAAATTAAAATTGTTAAGGCATCATAAAAAATAGAAAAACATAAAATGAAAATATTTTTTGGAATATTTTCATTTTTTTGCTTTTCTCCCGATTTGTTATTGTAATTTTTGAAAATTCGTTATATAATACAAAAATAAGAAAAGGAGTTAAGGAGGAAATGATATGGCAGATATTTCACAAGACGAGATTGTGCATATTGCAAAGCTGGCAATGCTTAATTTAACAGAAAGCGAAATCGAAGGTTATACAAAAGATATGAAAGATATTTTGGCGTATGCCGAAATGATTAATCGTTTGGATACAGACAATATTGATGAAACGATTGGAGCAACAGAGCAGAAAAATGTTTTCAGAAAAGATGAAATTGTAAATTTTGAAAATCGAGAACTTTTGTTGCAAAATGCACCAAGTCAGGATGAGGGAATGTTTAGAATTCCAAAGGTCATTCAATAAAAGAGGTAAAATATGAAGATTGGAATTGATATTGATGATACCATAGCAGATTTGTATGAAGTTTCTTTTGCGTATGCTCAAAAATATACGATTGAAGAATTGGGAAGAAGTGCTGAAATTCAAGATTATACGGCAAAACATCATTTTTATTTAAATGCAATGCATGGTTGGAATGAAGAAGAAGAAATGAATTTTTGGCGTCGATATTATCAAGAAATTTTGATGCTGGAAAAACCTTTTACTTTTGCTGCAGAAACCATTCAGCAACTAAAGTCGGATGGGCATGAAATTGTGATTGTTACAGCAAGGTATCCAGAGGAAAATTTTGATGTAGAGGAAACAACTTTGAAATGGCTCAAAGAAAATGATATTGTATATGATGAAATTATTTTTGAAGTGTCGGATAAAGCAAAAGTGGCAGTGGAGAAAGGGCTCGAGGTATTTTTGGATGATAGTTTTCAGAATTGTTTGGCAGTCGCAAACAAAGGCGTACAAACCTTTATGATGAATACGAGAACAAATAAAGGCCTGGTAGATGATAAGATAGAGCGTGTGTATTCATGGCCAGATTTTTATAGTAAAATAAAAAAGGAGGGAAAGTTTTAATGGAACTTTACGAATTAACAGTTCATGAGTTAACAGATAAATTGGAAAAAGGCGAAATTACTTCAGAAGAAGTTGTCAGAAGTTATTTTGACAGAATTAAGGAGAAAGATGCTTCAATTCAGGCGTATGTTACGACTTTGGAGGAACAAGCAATCGAGAAAGCAAAACAGGTAGATGCCAAAAGAAAAGCTGGCGAAAAGCTTGGAAAATTTGCAGGAATTCCAATCGGAATTAAAGATAACATGTGCATTACGGGAACAAGGACAACTTGTAGTTCAAAGATGTTGGAGAATTTTGTGGCACCTTATGATGCGACAGTTATCGAGAAATTAAATAGCGAAGATATGATTTATTTGGGAAAATTGAATATGGACGAGTTTGCAATGCGGAAGTTCAACAGAAACATCTAGCTTATTTAAAACGCATAATCCATGGGATTTGTCAAGAGTGCCAGGTGGCTCGTCTGGAGGAAGTGCGGCAGCAGTAAGCGCGGATATGGCGCCTTGGGCATTGGGAAGTGATACAGGTGGTTCCATTCGTCAACCAGCAAGTTTGTGTGGAATTGTTGGGTTAAAACCAACGTATGGCTTGGTTTCTAGATTTGGTTTGATCGCGTATGCATCGTCACTTGACCAAATTGGTCCGCTTACCAAAGATGTAACAGATAGTGCGATGTTGCTAAATTTGATTGCCGGATATGATGAGAAAGATACGACATCAATGGATATGCCGAAAAAAGATTATACTTTAAGCTTAGTGAATGACGTAAAAGGTATGAAAATTGGTGTGCCAAAGGAATATTTGGGAGAAGGAACCAGCGCTGAGGTAAAAGAGGCGATGATGAAAGTTGTTAAAAAATATCAGGAACTAGGCGCAACGGTGGAGGAATGCTCATTAGATGTTGGGCAATATGCGTCAGCTGTGTATTATATTATTGCGTGCGCAGAAGCAAGTTCAAATTTGGGTAGATTTGACGGAATTCGTTATGGTTATCGAACCGAGAATTTTGAGAATTTGAAAGATATTTACAAAAATTCAAGAAGTGAAGGTTTTGGCGCAGAGGTAAAAAGAAGAATTATTTTGGGAACGTATGTGCTAAGTTCAGGTTATTATGATGCGTATTACAAAAAGGCGCAAAAGGTGAGAACTTTAATCAAAAATGCATACAACGAATTATTTGAAAAATACGACTTATTGTTGACACCAACTTCGCCAACGACGGCTTTCAAAATCGGTGAGAAAATGAATAATCCACTTCAAATGTATATGGCAGATATTTGTACCGTGCCAGTTAACATTGGCGGTTTGCCAGGCATGAATGTTCCATGCGAATTGGATGCAAACGGTTTGCCAATTGGTTTTCAATTAATTGCCAAACCATTTGCCGAAGAAACCATTTTCCGCGCAGCGTACACATACGAGCAAAATACGAATTTTAGGGCAGAACATAGACCGACATTTAAGGGCTAATTAAGGAGAAAGTATGGAGAATTTTGATGAAAATAAAGGTCAGAGCAACATAAATATCCATCTAGGAATTTCCAAAAGTCAAGCTCTAAAATTATTTTTTAAAGAATATAAGTTAATTTCATTTTTGTTAGTAGTTTATTTAATTCTTTTTACATTATTAGGTGTAAAATCTAAAAATATTGCTTTAATGATGCAAATGCAGGGTATAGATTTATTTATAGTATTAGTTTATTTTGTCTTTGCTTTTATAAACGTGGCTACGCATAGTTGGCAACTAACAATGCAGGATTCTACGGTTTGTGTTAAGATGTTTTTTAGAAAGTGTATATTTGATATTCGAGAATTGGTAAATGTTAAAGTCGATTACGAGAGGTCTGATAATCAAAGTCCAGTAATGACTTATGATTCTGATTTGGGATATTATCATGAAGATTATTTTTTGGAAACAATGAGTAAAATTATAAAAATAGAAACAGAATTGATAGTTATTTGTGTTGAGTTTTTAGGGCGTCAGGGGATAGAAAAGTTTAAGCTGCCATATAGCAAGATAAAAAGGATAAATAACAGAGAAAGAGTCTATCAATATACTTCAGATGAAGATTTAAGTACATTATTTTGGTTGTTGAATTCTAAAGATGATTTATATAAATAATGCATATTTATGTGAAATTATTGTAAAGAAATTGTGAAAATTGTGTGAATTTTATTATATAGGGGGGACACGGGGCACCGTGTCCAAAGGAAAATGTTAAATTAAATCAAAGAAAATAAAACAAGGAGGAAATTATGTCAAAAGAAGATTATGAAATCGTAATAGGTTTGGAAGTGCATTGTGAGTTGTCGACGAAAACAAAAATATTTTGTAGCTGTCCGACAGAGTTTGGTGGCGAGCCAAACACGCATTGTTGCCCAATTTGTATGGCGATGCCTGGAACGTTGCCAGTTTTGAATGAAAAAGTTGTGGAATATGCTGTGAAAGCAGGATTAGCGACGAATTGTACCATTTCGCAAAATAGTAAAAATGATCGAAAAAATTATTTTTACCCGGATTTACCAAAAGCGTATCAAATTTCGCAATACGACATGCCATTATGCGAACATGGTTATGTCACGATTGAAACAGAAGATGGCGAGAAAAAAATACGTTTATTACGCATTCACATTGAGGAAGATGCCGGAAAATTGAATCATGATGATTATGGAAGAGGAACTTTTGTGGATTTAAACAGAGCGGGGGTTCCGCTAATTGAGTGTGTTTCTGAGCCAGATTTACGTAGCCCACAAGAAGCGGAGGCTTATCTTAGAAAGCTGAAATCGATTTTTGAGTACATTGAAGTGTCTGATTGTAAAATGCAGGAGGGTTCGCTT
This sequence comes from uncultured Clostridia bacterium, assembly GCA_947649935.1. Classification (GTDB taxonomy): domain Bacteria; phylum Bacillota; class Clostridia; order TANB77; family CAG-508; genus Scatovivens. The sequence continues at coordinate 3,041 of CANSTR010000036.1, read as the reverse complement.
CGTGCTGATGTGAATGTTTCGGTTCGTAAAAAGGGTTCAAATGAATTTGGAACAAGGACAGAATGTAAAAACATGAATTCTTTTAGAAGTATTGTTCGTGAGATTGAATATGAGGCCAATCGTCAAATTGAAGTGTTAGAAAATGGCGGAGTTGTGGAGCAGGAAACACTTCGTTGGGATGATGTTTCTGGCAGAACCTTCCCAATGCGAGATAAAGAAGATGCGCAGGATTATCGCTATTTCCCAGATCCTGATTTGGTGGCAATCAAACTTTCGGATGAATACATTGAAAATATCCGCCAAAATTTGCCGGAACTTCCAGAATCACGCAAAAAGAGATATTTGGAGGAATATCTGTTGATTCCAAAGGCGGCTAATTTTGTGACGAGTTCGAAGTATTATTCGGATATGTTTGAAGAGGCAATCAAAATTTGCAACAATCCAAAAACAGCCAGCAATTTGATGATGTCAGAGATTGCGAGAATTTTGAATGAGAAAGAAGAGGAGCCAGAAAATATTCCATTTACAGGAAAAGAGCTTGGCGAATTGGTGCAATTGATTGACAAAGGCACGATTAGTTCAAGCATTGCAAAAAAGGTTTTGGAGGAATTGTTTGTGAATCCAAAGGCGCCAAGTGAGATTATCGAGGAGAAAGGTTGGGTTCAAATTTCGGATGAAGGTGCGATTAAAGAAGTGGTTATGAAAATTTTAGAAGTAAATCCACAATCTATTGCAGATTTTAAAGCAGGAAAAGATAAGGCGCTAGGCTTCCTTGTTGGGCAAGCCATGAAGGAAACCAAGGGAAAGGCTAATCCGCAGATGCTGAACAAAATGTTTATAGAGGAATTAAAGAAGTAAATGTCTAATCTTTAATTATATCATATTTTGGTTCAAATGTCAAGTTGACAAAATGCCAAAAATGTGGTATAATAATAAATTAAACTGAGTTTAATAAAGTCAAGAAAGTAGAGTCAAAGTATATGGAAAATAAAATTTATACATTTGAAGAGATAAAAGAAATTACAAAATCAATATTTGAAAAGTATAATGTAAAGAAAGCCTATTTATTTGGCTCGTATGCGAGAGAAGAAGCAAAAATTGATTCAGATGTAGATATTATGATAGTAAAAGAAGATTCTAATATAACGACATTATTAAATTTAGCAGAATTCGAAATAGCGTTACAAGAAGCTTTAAAGAAAAAAGTTGATGTAGTGATAGAGGAAACGTATACACAAGAAATTATGTATGAGAATCAATATGGGAAACTTGCTAAAGAGTTATTTTATAAGCAAGTGCAAAGAGATAGGAGATTATTATATGACTAATTTGGATAGGAAAACAACGCTCTTATTGCATATTCAAAAGTATTGTGCCGAAATAGAAGAAAATTTTAAATTTTTTGGCACACATTTAGAAGTTTTTAAAGAAAATAATATCTTTAGAGATTCAATATCAATGAAAATTTTTCAGATAGGAGAGTTAACGAAGGAATTAGATAAAAATTGTAATGATTTTATCAAAGCAACTGAAAATCAGGTGCCTTGGAAGAATATTATTCGTATGAGAGAAAGATTTGCACATCATTATGGGGATATGGATTTGGAAATAATATTTAATACAGCACTAAATGATATACCTGTATTAAATACATTTATACAAAAAGAGCTGAGTTCAGATTTTCGGATGAAGAGCGATCAAAGAGGGCGTCATAAAGGAAACCAAGGGAAATTCACAAATGTTAAACAAAATGTTTATGGAAGAGTTGAGAAAGTAGGGAAAAATATGGAGGAAGTAGAAATATTAAAAGGAATTTTAGATAGTTATCCATATCCTATTGTTTTTGTCGATAATGAGTATATCATTCGATTTATGAATAAAAATGCGCGTGAATATCATGAGAAAAAGGGAAGAGATTTGATAGGAAAAAGTATTTTTGATTGTCATCATGAAAGGTCAATTGAGAAAATAAAGAAATATTATGAAGAAATTAAAGTGAACGGAAAAGATATATTTATATTTGTGAATTCTAAAAATCAGAGAGTTTATATGCAAGGTGTCAGAAATGAAAAAGGCGAGTGGATTGGATTTATTGAGAGATTTGAGTTGAATTTGCAAATGTAAAAATGAGTTGCTTTTACAAAAATACCCTAAACTTATATTATATCATATTTTTAGCAAAAATGCAACTTGACAAAATGCCAAAAATGTGGTATAATTAAAAATAGAGTCGTTGTTTTACAATGGACTCTATTTTTTTAACCTTAAGAATCTTGGTCGGCTTTCCATTTGCCGATGACTAATGCGAAAGCGAAGGGGAATAATCCAATCATTAATCCAGTTCGATAAATGATAATGCTTGCTCTGTACAAATTAATGGATATGTAATATGTATTGTAAAAAGAAAGTAAAAGCATGCCAATTAAGCAAGTAAGAATGGATATGATTAAGCATTTTTCAATCAGTTGAATAGATTTGGGCTCAAAGTAAGATTTATATTTTTGAATCAAATGTTGCATAAGTGACCTCCTTAAAATAACGTTTCATTTAAATTAATCGTAACATTTTAGAAGGCAAATTGCAATTGAAATTATTGGTAAAAAAATAATCGCCAGTTGGACGATTATTTTAATGTATTTAATTTTTTTGCTAATGCAGATTTTTTTCTAGAAGCTGTATTATCTTTGATAACGCCTTTTGAACAAGCTTGGTCAATTTTTTTAACAGCTACTTTGAAAGTTTCTTCTGCTTTTACTTTATCACCAGATTCAACAGTTTCTAAAAAAGTTCTAGAAGCTGTTTTGAAACCTGATTTTATCTTTTTATTTCTAAGAGTTTTTGTTTCAATTACTTTTGTTCTCTTAATAGCAGATTTAATATTTGGCATTTTTGCACCTCCCATAAATAAATTATAAATTTACTTCAACTATTTTAACACGAATATTCATAAAAATCAAGTGTTTTTTTGAAAATATAGAAAATATTGTAATTTTGTCCATTCAAAAAATAATAGCAACAAAAAATCAATATATAATTTATGC
>CANSTR010000035.1 GCA_947649935.1 uncultured Clostridia bacterium | reverse complement strand
ACTTGTCAATGATTTTTGTCAATGTTACACAAATGTAATATTGTTACTGTTTTGTAATAAAAATTTGCTTTTTTTCCCATTTCGTGGTATAATAAACTTAAGAAAGGACTAAAAATGAATGCAAAATCTCTTGAAAAATTAGAATTTGACAAAATACGCAGAATCTTAGCTGAGTTTGCGTCTACTTATATTGGAAAAAAGCAGGCAAATAATTTAATGCCTTTTTCCCATCAAAAAGACATCGAAAAAGCCCTAAAGCAAACAAGCGAGGCACTTACTCTTTTGTATCGTCTTGGAAATTGCCCTTTGGGCGAAATCGCAGACATCACCATTTCTCTTAAAATGCTGGAAAATGGCAATTGTTTGAACAGCAAAATGCTTTTAGAAATGAGCCAAATTTTACAGATTTCGCAAAATTTAAAAACGTATTTCTTTACGGAAATCATAGCTATCGCCGATTTTCCAAACTTGACAAATTTATTTGACAATTTATATTCGAATCCTAGCATTGTAAAAGCAATCACAAGCGCCATTGTTGACGAAAATACGATTGACGATAATGCTTCCAGTACGCTAAAAAATATCCGCAACAACATTCGCAAAAAAGAAGCAGAAATTCACACAAAATTGAACTCTCTTTTGCACTCAAAATATATTCAGGAGCCAATTGTGACGCTTCGTAATAACCGCTATGTGATTCCTGTGAAAAATGAATATCAGTCTAGCGTAAAAGGATTCGTGCATGACACTTCTACCAGCGGTTCCACAGTATTTATCGAACCACTTGCTATTTTCGAAATCAACAACGAAATCAGTAGCTTGCATACAGAAGAAACCAGTGAAATCGAGAAAATTTTAATGCAGTTGTCCTCTCTCTTTTTTGAGTTGACAGATGAACTAAAAAATACCACCAATTTAATTGGATTGCTTGATTTTATTTTTGCCAAAGCAAAATTTTCAAAAGAATTCGAATGCGTGGAACCAGTGATTAATACTGAAAAATTCATTCATTTAATTGACTGTTTTCATCCTTTGATTCCACTTGACAAAGTTGTGAAAAATACAATTGAACTTGGCAAAAATTTCACAAGTTTAATCATTACAGGTCCGAATACTGGCGGAAAAACGGTTATTTTAAAAACAGTTGGATTGTTGGAATTGATGGGAATGGCTGGACTTCATATTCCTGCTAAAGTTGGCAGTAGCATTTTTGTGTTTGACGAAATTTTTGCTGATATTGGAGATGAGCAAAGCATTAGCGACTCTTTGAGCACTTTTTCTTCCCATATGCTAAATATCGCATCCATTTTGGAAAAGGCAACCCCAAATAGTCTTGTTTTGGTGGACGAATTAGGTTCTGGAACCGACCCGATTGAAGGTTCTAGCTTGGCAATTGCGATTTTGGAATATTTTAACCGCCGACATACTTTGACCATCGCAACCACGCATTATCACGAAATCAAAAATTATGCTTTAGTGACAGATAGATTTGAAAATGCCAGCGTTGCTTTTGACTTTGACACTTTGTCACCTACCTACCAACTTTTGCTTGGCGTACCTGGCAGAAGTAATGCCTTTATTATTAGTAGAAAATTGGGCATTTCGGAAGAAATTATCCAGCGCGCTAAGGACTTTATCGAGGAAGATACCGCCCATATTGAGGATTTGCTGAACGAAATTTATGAAGATAAAAAACAGCTAGAAGAAGATAAAGCAAAAATACAAGCTGATTTACGTGAAGCAAAAAGTTTGAAAAGCAAGTATCAAGCAGATTTCGACCAGCTTACCAATTCCGAAAATGCAATTCTCGAAAAAGCGAAATGGCAAGCACGTGAAATTTTGCTAGACGCCAAAGAAGACGTAGGTCGCATGATACGCGAATTGGAACATCAAGGAAATGCGAAAAAATCAAACCAAATTAGAAATGCGTTAAATCAAAAAATTGAAGATTTGTCTTCGCAAAAAAATATAGCAAAAACACAGCAAGAACCGCTTTCTAAAAACGATGTAAAAATTGGATTGGATGTGGAAATTCCGCGCTTGAACCAAGTTGGAAATATTGTTTCTAATGTGACAAAAGACAATACCGTTATGGTGCAAATGGGAAGTATGAAAATGTCCTTTAAACTAGCTGATTTGGTTTTAGCAAAAAATACGCCAAAAAAGCAAACGCCTTCTTCATCTGGCAAGCGTGAATTTAAAGTTTCAAGCATCTCGCCTGAGATAAATGTCATTGGAAAAAATGTGGAAGAAGCTTGTTTCATGGTTGATAAATATTTGGATAATTGCGTTTTAAATGGTTTGCAAAATGTCCAAATTGTGCATGGAAAAGGTACAGGAACTTTGCGACGTGGCATTCACAATTTTCTAAAAAATCACCCTCACGTCAAAAGTTTCCGCTTGGGTACTTTTGGTGAAGGTGAAGATGGTGTCACGATTGTGGAACTCAAATAATTATTGATATAAACTCAAGTTGACTTCTTTGTAGGCACGAGGGGCGGTATAATAGATGCCCTCCTCGAATTCGATTCCTTTTGCAAAATAAATCGTATGGCTGGTTTCATCGATGTAATAATCTGTATAATGCAACGACAAATTTTCTAACTTGCTTAAATCAATCTTGTGCAAATTTCCGCTATTATTTGGATTATAATTCACATTTTCTGCCCCATAATCTGTAATGACTTCGTCAACTTTTTTCGCTTCCTCCGTCACTGGCAAGTTCTTATTTTGAATATAATAAATCGCTATTTTTTCATCCAATAACTCGATGTCTGCGCACATATTATAATAGCTGTTCATCTTAAAACTCGAAATAGAATGATACGATATGGTTCCAATCAGAATCGTCATAATCACAATTGTTATAACAAGAATTGTAAGCGTAATTCCTTTTTGATTTTTCATTTGACTTCCTCGCTTTCGTCTTTTCCTAAATTATAGCATAAACTTTTCTAGAAGTAAATATCTGTTATATTATTTTTCATTTTTATCTCCACACTTTCCACATTTCGAGCAACCATTGCAAATCATTTTACTTCCACAAGTTTGGCAAGTTTCTTTAAAATATTTCGTATAAGTCGGCATTTCAAAAAAATCAAGTTGTTCTTTATCTGGCAATTCTAGTTTAAAATCAATTGGCTTTCCCACATGATTTAAGCCAGACTTAAATGCCATTTTACTTTGCAATTTTTTATTTGGCAAATGATATTGTTTGCCATCTTTGATAAATTCCGTGCCTGTTTCAAAAAAGCAAAAATTCACATCATACAAAACGCATTCATCATACAAACTTTTCACCCATTCATATTTAAGTGGACGACTTCCTGCATAATTTTCTCCGCCACAGGTCACCTGTTCTATGCTATTTTTTCGCAAATATTTTTCAATCTGTACCTCACCAATAAATGGCGCGACCATGATTCCTTTATGCTGAAATGGCAAATCAAATAAAATTGGAATTCTCTCATCTGCTCGTTTCTGATTTTCACAAGTCACATTAAAAAAAATATTTTCCCAGCCATCTCCCCAATCTTGTGGCAAACATTTTTCCACTCTTTGCGGACGTTTTGTCAACAAATAAAAGACCACATCTGATCGCTTTTTCATCATCTCCCACGCTTCATCTCGCCAACCATCTGCCTCTTCTAGAAAAAAATCAGATGTCATGCACACACGAACTTCTTCCCCACTTTTTATTTTATAACTACCATCTTTGTTTTTCTTTAACGGATAATCAAACTTATTTTTCACTTTATAAATATGGCTGCCATCTTGCTCACGCATTTCATCTAAAAAATACATATAGCAATTCTGACAACCTTCACTCACTTTTTTACATCCATGCCATGGATTCCAGATATCATGCATCATTTTACCCTATATTATAAATACATTCAGCCTTTGATTTTATCATTTTGTTTATCTTACTAAATTTTTTATCTCATTCCAATATTTTTGTTTATTTTACTAAACTTTTTTGATACATTTTTTAATTTTGTTTATTTAACTAAACTTTTATATAGTTTTTTTATATTTTGTTCATTGTATTTAATCTTTCCCATTTATCTTCAATTTTTTAAAGATTTCCACCACAACGATTGGCGACACTATCAAACAAACTGTTTCAAAAAATTTATCTGCTGGCAACACTTCCAAGCTGAAAATTCCTCGTAAACTTGGTACGAACAACACAACAAACATCAAGCCTGCCGAAACTAGCTCTGCCAAAATTAACTTGCCATTGTTGAATGGATTTGTCTTAAAAATCGAAACTTGGTTATTTCTCACATTAAATACATGCACCAATTCTGAAAGCGCAAGCACGCTAAATGCCATCGTTTGCCCAACTGCAATTTTGTACTCTTCTGTTCCACTTGATGAAAGTCCTAAAATAAACGCAATTAACGTAATCAAACCTACCCAAACACCTTGGTATAAAATTCGCCACGTCATGCCTTTGTTGAAAATTCCTTTGCTATTTTTGATTGGTTTTCTTTTCATAATATTTCTATCTGCTGGGTCAACCGCCAATGCCAAAGCAGGAAGCGAATCGGTTACCAAATTAATCCATAAAATGTGCATTGGCAGTAACGGCTCCAACTGACTAATGTTGGCAATTCCAAATATTTTTGCCAAAATCGGTGTTAGCATAATGGCTAAAAACAATACCACAATTTCGCCAATATTGCTTGACAATAAGAACGCAATTGCTTTTAAAATATTATCATAAATTCGTCTGCCTTCTTCTACGGCTGCCACAATGGTTGAAAAATTATCATCTGTTAAAATGACATCTGCTGCTTCTTTGGCAACATCGGTTCCCACCATTCCCATCGCGCAACCAATATCTGCATTTTTCAAAGCTGGTGCATCATTGACTCCATCTCCTGTCATAGCAACTACTTCGCCATTGGCTTGCCAAGCTTTGACAATTCTTACTTTATGCTCTGGCGAAACACGCGCATACACAGAAATATTTCTTACTTTTTGCTTTAATTCTTCGTCTGACATTTTCTCCAAATCACTACCAGAAATTGCTTCACTTTCCTTTTGCAAAATTCCCAAATCTTTTGCAATTGCTGTTGCCGTAATTTTATGGTCACCTGTAATCATGACTGTTTTAATACCTGCTGACACACATTTTTTAACCGCGTCTTTGACTTCCTCTCTTGGTGGGTCAATCATGCCACACATGCCAACAAAAATCAGACCACTTTCCAAATTTTCAATATCCTCTTTTGTTAAAGAATGGTTGATAATTTTATAGCCAAATGCTAAAACTCTCAAAGCTTTTTCTGCCATATTTTTGTTGGTTGACAAAATCAAAGATTTGTAATCTTCCAAATCACTTTTGACTTCGCCATTTTCCTGATAGCGATTACAGCATTTTAATAATTCGTCAACGCCACCTTTTGTGTAAACAATATATTCACCATCTTTTTGGGTTCTATGAACTGTTGTCATCAATTTTCGCTCAGAGTCAAATGGAATTTCAAATTCACGTGGATAATTTTCCAAATTGTATCCTTCATAATCTAAATGAAAGCCCATGTCAACTAATGCTGTTTCGGTTGGGTCACCTGCAAGCGTTCCATCTTCTGCAATTTTGGTATCATTGCATAGCATTCCATTTGCCACTAATTTATCAAGTTCGTCGCTTTTGTCATGTATTTCTTCGATATTTTGAAGTCTACTATTCACAAAAATTTTCTTGACTGTCATTTTATTTTGCGTCAAAGTTCCTGTTTTATCTGAACAAATTACTGAAGCACATCCCAACGTTTCTACTGCTGGCAATTTCTTCACAATCGCATTTTTCTTAACCATACGTTGCACACCAATTGCCAAAACAATCGTAGAAACTGCTGCTAAACCTTCTGGAATCGCTGCCACGGCAAGCGATACAGCTGTCATAAACATGTGGATTGGCTCTTTGCCATATAAGGTTCCTACCACAAAAATAACAGCGCATAAAAGCAATGCTACAATTCCCAAGGTCTTTCCCAAGTTGTTTAGCTTGACTTGCAAAGGTGTATCGGTTTCTTCTGTTTCATCAATCATTTTCGCAATTTTTCCGACTTCTGTATTCATCCCAGTTTCAACTACAATTCCTTTTCCTCTTCCATACGTAATCAAACTAGAAGAAAACAACATATTTTTTCTGTCGCCCAAATCGCAATCGCCTTCGATGGTATGTTCTGATTTTTCACTTGGTACAGATTCACCTGTCATAGCTGATTCTTGCGACTTCAAATTGACTGCTTCTACAATTCTTAAATCCGCTGGTATATAATCTCCTGTTTCTAGAATTACAACATCACCTGGCACCAATTCGCGAGACTGAACAACTGACAACTTTCCATCCCTGATTACTTTTGCCACATGACTACTCATTTTTTGCAACGCTTCTAACGATTTTTCTGCCTTATTTTCTTGCGCAACACCAATAATCGCATTGAGCACAACGACGATTAAAATGATAATCGTATCTGTGATGCCTTCGCCCTCTTGGATTCCTACAATGCCAGAAACAACCGCTGCAATAATCAGAATAACAATCATAAAATCTTTGAATTGCTCCAAAAATTTTATCCAAATGCTTTTTTTCTTTTTGGCATTTAATTCATTAAAGCCATGTTTTTCGCGCTGACTTGTAACCGCCTCACTCGTTAATCCCTTTTCGAGATTTGTTCCTAGTTTTTGCGCTGTTTTTTCAACGCTTAAATTAAACCATTTTTCTCCCATAATTCTCTCCTTATTTTATGATATTCCAAACGCCATTCTCCAAAACTCCAGTCAAATTTTTATTTAACACAATCACTGGCCTTACGCCTAATCGAATATTTTTCAAACTTTCCATTGAATCATATGTCACACAATACAATTTTGTGCTATCTTTTTCATTTTTCGTAGCTAACCAATAATAAGAATCCTCATCATCCAGTGCAAACAATTCACAATCTTTATCTAAAATGCTTGTATCATTTTCAGCGCGATTCGTTCCATACATTTTGTTACATAAATGATTCAACTCTGGCAAAGACAGCGTCGTTACCTTATTTGCTATCTCACGAACCATAAAACTTTCGCCTTTGATAGCCATATTTTCGTAATTTTTTAATTCCTCCATTTTTGTAAAATCATTCAATTCATCCGCATTTTCAACTTTATAAAACCATTTCGCAGGAATGCCTCTGCTGATTAATCTCACACTGCCAGAATCAGAACCATCGTCAATTACAATCCAACCATTGTTTGCCGAATAAAATTCTTTTGTATAAACATCATGATATTCAACTGGATAAGCAATATAATCTCCGACTTTCACATTTCCTCTTAATAAAACTTTATTTGGATAAAACGGGTCTACATTTTCAAACCAAGTTAACTCCTCTAACTCATGTTTGGCTGACGCTGCTATTTCGGTTGATGCAAGCACTGCTTTTTCAAGAATTGTATCCGATACCACGCCACAAGACACTCCTATCAAAATCAATGAAACAATAATGGTAATAATCAACACAATCAAAGTAATTCCTTTTGCATTCTCTAGCTGCTTCATTTCTATTAATCCCCTCCAAAAAAATCTCATCGTATATTTTAACCATTTTTTCGGAATTAATCAAGAGACTATATACATTTTTTTAATTTTATCATATACTAAGGTTGAAAGTCAAATTGAAGGAGGAAAATTCCTATGAAAAATTACAAATTAGCTTTAGTTGGCGCAACTGGAGTCGTTGGCAGAACTGCTCTTGACGTTTTGAAAGAATTCCATTTGCCCATTTCAGAATATGCTTTTTTTGCCTCTAGTAGGTCAGCTGGCACGAAAATCACATTTGATGGAAAAGAATACACGGTACAAGAACTGACAGAAACGTCTTTTGATGAAGGTTTTGATTATGCCATTTTTTCAGCAGGAGGCGAAACAGCAAAACATTTTGCACCAATCGCAGCTTCGAAGGGATGCGTTGTCATCGACAATAGTAGCGCTTTTCGCATGGATGAAGATGTGCCTTTGGTTGTGCCAGAAGTCAACCCAGAAGATGCTTTTGAAAATCATGGTATCATCGCTAATCCAAATTGCTCAACCATTCAAGCGGTTGTCCCTTTAAAAATTATGAATGATTTGTATCCCATCAAACGAATCGTTTATTCTACTTATCAAGCAGTATCTGGCGCAGGAAAAACCGCGATTGACGATTTAAAAAATAACACAACCAATAAATTTCCATACCCAATTCAAAATAACTGTCTGCCACATATTGACGTCTTTTTGGAAAATGGTTACACAAAAGAGGAAATGAAAATGATGAACGAAACGCGAAAAATTTTGCATAATCCAAATTTAAAAATCACGGCAACAACGGTGAGAGTTCCTGTTTTAAATTCTCATAGCGAATCCATTAACGTGGAATTTGAGCAAGAATTTGATTTGCAAAATATCCTGGAACATTTGCAAACAGCAGATGGCGTCGTTTTGCAAAATGATGTAAAAAATGCCATTTACCCAATTGCAACCAATGCCAATGGTCACAACGAAGTTTTTGTGGGCAGAGTTCGTCGTGATGAAAGTGTACCTTACGGTTTGAATTTCTGGTGCGTTGCGGATAATATTCGAAAAGGCGCTGCTACCAATGCTGTGCAAATTTTGCAATTGTTGATCAATTCTAAAATGTAGGGACGGCTACTAGCCACCCCTACATTTTCTAGAGCGTTTCACATTATGCTACTTTTATTCCTGTATTTACAACTTCTTTTATAAAAGGATTTGAAACATTTTCGTAATCTTCTGTTGTTATTGGGTGTGGCTCTATTCTAGCATCTATGTCCCAAGTCATTCCCATTAAAACTGCCATACAATCATAAATATCTTCAAAGTCATCTGAAATAACTGCAATATCTATATCGCTATCTTCATTTTCTGTCCCTTTTGCATAAGAGCCAAATAATATAATTGCTGTAACATTATATTGTTTTTTTATTTCTTCTATAAACTTATTTATACTATCGACAATATCTTTATTTACTGTTCTTTCAACCATTTTCGTACCTCCTCGACATTTTTTACTTGTTCAGATGTGTAATCATCTGTGCATTTTTGATCAAAAGTCCTTTTATAGTCATCATATCTGCTACTGATATTAAATGTATTGATAGTTTGTATCTTTTCTCTTATTTCTACTGGAACTTCTAAATTTGCTTTTTGAGAAAGTAATATTAAATTATGAATTTTAGGTGCTATTGGGTCATCTGGATTATTCCTTGCATATAATCCTTTTAAAAGTTTTTCAATGACTAAATGTCCCATAAACAAACACCAAGTATTCTTTTTACCAGCTTTCATATAAAACATTGTATCATAATCTTCATCTGCACTTTTAAACCAATATTCCATTAAATCTATACTATTCATATAATTCCTCGCTTTCCATCTATTCTTATTATAACATTAAAGTTAAATTTTTACTACATTTTATTGACAATATTTTGTAAAATTACTTATTTTCTTGCAACTATTTATAAATCTCATTTTCAGTTTTCAAAAAAAACAAAATGTCAGGTTTACTTGACATTTTGCAAGGTAAACCTGGTAGACTTTTTTGGGATTTTGTGGTATAATAAATGGTTCAAAAATGATGCATATTTTTTTGTTTTCATCAAAAACTATGGATGGAGGCAAAATATGAAAGGTATTGTTAATTTGTATAGCGAAACTGCTGGAGAAATCAAAAAATTCTTGAATCATTTCTACACAAAAGAAGTGGAAATGACGCAAGATTTATTTTGGGAAATCGCTTACGATAATCCAATCGATATGATTGAACTTGTGAGTTGCTTTATTGACAACAAGGACAAGTTTCAAATCAATCTTTGGATTAGTATTGATAATGGCGTTTTTATCAATGTGACAGATGACAATTTGGACGACATTATCAAATATATTTATGACCGTTTTCCAGATGTTTAAATGTCTTTTTCTCTAAGTTCTAAATAGATATTTTTCTCATCTTGTATCATTGTGATTTTTCCATGTCCTGGATAAACGATGGTTTCATCTGGAAGAGTCATTAATTTATCTGTAATCGAACTCATAATATCAATAAAACTTCCTGTTGGCAAATCAGTTCTTCCCCACGTGCCTGAAAAAAGCGTATCGCCAGTGAAAATCAATCGCTCTTTTTCACAGTAGGCACAAATGCTTCCTTTCGTGTGACCTGGCGTTGAAATGACTTTGAATTCTAAATCGCCTACATGAATCAGGTCGCCATCATCAATTCTGGAATCTGCTTCTAGTTCCGGAATTTCCATGTTAATATAATCTGCCAAACTGATTTCCTTTTGATACAAACCAACGCTGTCATCACGGCTGATTAAAATTTTCCCACCTTTGGCATTTTTCAATTCGCTAATTCCGCCAATGTGGTCAGCATGACAATGGGTCAGCAAAATATATTTTATTTTCTCGACGCCGAGAATATCCAAAATTTCAATCAACTTCTCTGGCTGACCGCCTGGGTCAATCACCATGGTTTCTTTTGTATTTTCATCAAATACGACATACGCATTTGTCAGCAAACGTGGCTGACCTGTTTTCACTTGTACTCTTTTTAATATCATTTTTTACTCCTTATTATCTTAGAATTTTTGCTCTTGAATTATATTGATATTCTTTATCTTTCATAAACCACAACTCCTGTTCTTTTTATTTCCTCATCTATCTTTGAATTTTCTATGATTTCACATTTCTCAAAAGCGTCCACATTCTTTTTGAATGCGTCCTCAATTTGTGTAATTAAACTATACAATTTAAACCCTAGTAATCTTTCCTTAGTATCAATTACAAAATCCAAATCACTACTTTTTGTCACCATATTTTTAGCATGAGAGCCAAAAAGTACGACATTATAAACTGGCATATTTTCCAAAACCTTCTGTAATATCGCCTTTATCTCTTCTATCGTATAAATTTTTTCACTCATACTCTTTTATCCTCTCTTTCGATAAACATCATAAACACTTTCCACATTTCTCAATGCCTTCATTAATTTATTTAAATTTTCGATATCCGTCGTTTCTAAAGTCATATCCAAAATCGCAGTATTGTCCTTGTTTGTTCTCGTATTCATTCCCATGATTTTGATTTTGTAATTTTCGATTTGCTTAATCACATCTCGTAGCAAACCAGTTCTATCATTCGCAAAAATCTCAATTTCAACCGTATACGAAGCCTTTACATCCTGCAACCAATACACATCAATCATGCGATTTTCTTGTCCCACCAAATCCTTCAAATTAATGCAATCCTTGCGATGCACCGAAACGCCTCTTCCTTTTGTAATGTACCCAATAATTTCGTCCCCAGGCAAAGGATTACAACATTTCGAAAGTTTGACCAAACAATTCTCAATTCCCTTTACATACACGCCTGTTTTAGAAGGCTTAATCTTGCTTGGTTTTGCTTGCGACAATTCTTCGATTTTCTGCTCTAAATCCTCTTCCTCATGCTCTTTTCGATACTCGCCCAACAATCTCGCAATCACTTTTTTGTCGGACAATCCACCAAATCCGATGCTGGCATACATATCATCAATCGTTGTATATTGGTATTTTTCCAAAATTCCTTCCAGCCATTCTGGCTTCAAAAGTTCCTGATTTTTCATCCCCAACTTTTTAATTTCTCGATCAATAATTTCCTTGCCTTTTTCAATATTCTCGGTTCTTTCTTCTCGCTTAAACCACTGATTAATCTTCGTTTTGGCAGACGAACTTTTGACGAATTTCAGCCAATCTCTGCTTGGCCCTTTCGGCTGGTCAGATGTCAAAATTTCGACAATATCACCATTTTGCAATTCTGTAATAATCGGCATCATTTTGCCATTGATTTTGCAACCAATCATGCGATGCCCAATTTCCTGATGCACACTATACGCAAAGTCAATCGGCGTCGCCCCCATTGGCATTTCCTTGATGCCTCCTTTTGGGGTAAAAACATACACTTCATCTTCGAATAATTCTGTTTTCAACGTTCTTAAAAACTCACGTGGATTTTCCGTCTTTTGTTGCCATTCCAAACTTTCCCTTAACCACGCCAATTTGTCGTCATTCACAATAACGCTTTTTCTGATGCCATTATTGCTTTCCTCTTTATACGCCCAATGCGCAGCAATACCAAATTCCGCAATTTTGTGCATGTCCCACGTACGAATTTGCACTTCGAAAGGAACACCTTTTGGTCCTAACAAAGTCGTGTGAATGGACTGATACATATTCGTTTTTGGCACAGCAATATAATCTTTAAAACGCCCCGGCATCGGCGTGTACATCTCATGCACAATGCCAAGCGTCGCATAACAATCACGAACATTTTTGACCAAAATTCGCAACGCAAACAAGTCATAAATTTGGTCAAGATTTTTCTGATCTCTCTGCATTTTTTTGTAAATGCTATACAAATGTTTCGCGCGCCCCGTAACCTCAACTTCTATGTGCTGTTTGGTAATATTTTCTTTCAAATCTTCTTTGATTTTATTAATAAATTCTAAACGTTCATCTCGCTTTTTATCAAGCTCATCAACAATTTTGTGATATTCTTCCGGATACAAATACTTAAATGACAAATCTTCCAATTCCCATTTTAGTGAATAAATACCAAGTCGATTGGCGAGCGGGGCATACAAATCCATGGTTTCTTTGGCATTGGCAAATTGCCTGTCTGGCGCCAGGTATTTCAAAGTACGCATATTATGCAAACGGTCTGCTAACTTAATCAAAACCACGCGAATGTCTTTTCCCATGGCAAGAAACATTTTTCTGTAATTTTCCGCCTGTTTCTCCTCAATACTAGTAAAACGGATGCTTCCCAATTTTGTAACACCAGCCACCATTTGTGCAATCGTTTCCCCAAATTCCTTAACCAAATCCTCATTCGTCAAGTTCGTATCTTCTACCACATCATGCAACAACGCAGCACACACGGTTTCGTCATCCATCCCCAAGTCCGCCAAAATGTAAGCCACATTCATTGGATGAATGATATATGGCTCGCCAGACATACGGCATTGGTCGCCATGCTCTGTTTTGGCAAGCTGATATGCCTTTTGAATCAACCCAACATCCGTCTGCTCCCCATAATTTTGCACTTGTTTCTCAATAATTTCTTCGATTGTGACATTTTTCACTTCTGTCATATTACATCCCCTTTAATACGATTTTCGAATATCTTTCAAATTAATCTGTATCATGCGATTATTAGCAAACTCGTTAATCTCCACCATGCCAATCATATCCACTTTGTCGCCCAATAGAAAATCTTCTGCATAATAGCCCAAATTAAAGCCAATGGCATTGACAATTTGATTGCCATCTTGCAAAGTTAATTTCAAGTGCTTTCCTTCAACCAAAGTACGAATCGAATCAATTCTCAAATTTTTAATCAAGAAAAGTGGCACTTTGTTTGATGTTCCATATGGCTCCAACCTTGTCAAATCCTCCGCCATTTCTATGGTCAAATCCTTACCTGTAATTTCTTGGTCAATTGAAATAACTGGTACAAACTGCTCTGTATGACATTCCTGCGCTCTTTTCTCTAATTCTTCTGCAAACTTATCAAAATTATTGCGATTTATCGTAACACCAACCGCCATTTCGTGACCACCATATTTATCCAAATAGCCACCCAAACGATGCAGTGCATCATGCAAATCAAAACCGGGAACACTTCTGCCAGAACCCTTTCCGATGCCATCTTCAAACCCAATCAAAATGGTTGGCTTGAAATACAACTCTGTAATTTTAGAAGCCACAATTCCAATCACGCCATGATGCCAACCTTTTTTTCCTAAAACAATGGTATTTTTTTCTTGCAAATTATTCTTCTCAATAATTTCTTTTGCTTCCTCAAAAATATTCTTTTCAATATCTTGCCTTGTTTTATTATAGCTATTCAATTGCTCTGTCAAGCCTTGCGCCTCTAGAATATTTTCTGTCATAAATAGCTTGACCGCATCTTGTTCAAACCCAATTCTTCCACAAGCATTAATCCTTGGCGCAATCCCAAAGGAAACTGTATTCGCATTAATTGCGCTATTTTTACCAACATTCGCCTCTAACAATGACTTTAATCCGACGCATCTCGTTTGAGCAACCAATCTCAAACCTAGCTTGGAAATCACTCGATTTTCATCCACCAAAGGCACAATATCCGAAATCGTTCCAATACACACAATATCCAAATATTTCAAATATTCCTTTTCTTCTAATCCAAACTGCTGGCTAATCGCCTGAATCAATTTAAACACAACCCCAACGCCAGCCAATCCTTTAAATGGATATTGATTATCTTTTCTCTTGCAATCAATCACAGCTACCGCCTTGGGAATTTCATCCAATGGCTCATGATGGTCTGTCACAATGACTTCCATGCCTAATTCATACGCATATTTTATTTCCTCAACGCCCGTAATTCCGCAGTCAACCGTAATAATTAGCTTGTACCCTTTTTCATAAATTTTTCTAACAGCTTCTCGATTTAACCCATAGCCCTCATCTAATCTTTTTGGAATGTAATAACCAACCTCAGTCATTCCTCTATCTTTCAAAAATTTCTTCAAAACAGTTATACTCGTTACGCCATCTACATCATAATCGCCATAAATAATAATTTTTTCATTATTTTTTATTGCCTGCTCAATTCTATCAACCGCCTCTTGCATATCTGGCATCAAAAACGGATTATGAAAATCATTTCTCGTTGGCTCCAAAAACACTTCGATGTCCTTTTTCTCAACAATTTCCCTGTTAAGCAACAAAGTCGCCATTAACTCAGATAAATTGTTTTCGCGCGCAATCTTTTCCACTAACTCCTTATTCTGTTCGCAAATTTCCCACTTCTTGTTCATTTAATTTCTCCCTAAATCTCATTTGTTTTTATTATATACTATTTCTTTGCACTTGGCAATAAAAAAGCGTGAGAAATTTTGCTATTCTATAAAAATAAGAGATATTTGCAAAAATATCTCTCACCTTTTATTATACCACATTTTTTTACTTCTGTCAACTTGACAAAATCGCAAAAATATGCTTCATTTCTTATTTTATTACTGTATCGCTTGAAATTTCTTTTCCATGTACATCTTTGAAACATTTTAACAAAATGTTTAAGAAATCATTAACTACAAATGCTCCAACGATCACAAATGCCGTTGCTCCCAAATATTTATTAAAAAACAACAAACCAATCGAAATTACTGTTCCAAACAATAACATACATCCACTTGCTGCTTTTCCAGCATACATACGATGCACTCCAAAAAATCCTAAAAACCAACATAATACTAAACTTGTTAACCAGTCTTTTTTGCTTACTTGCTCATTTTGTTCATAAAATTTCTCCATCTTTTGTCACTCCTATTTTACAAATTTCTTTTGTTATTTTATTTTTACACCATAATTTTTATTTTGTCAATAGATTTTCCAAATGTTACAAAAATGTAATATTTCAATCTAAATTTTCTGGATTTAATGGTAATACCTTCTTCTATTTTCTAAGTTCCTTCGCCTTTTCCTCAATCTTGCTCATATTTCGATAAACCCCTTCTCGGATTTCTTTTTCGTAGGCTTCTGGCTCCAAATTTTTATCCAAATCTGCTAACTCTTTGTCCATATCATACTGTACGCGCACAAATTCAAAACTGAAATTTGCGCCATATTCTTTGGCACCATATTTGCCCTCTAAAATCAAATAATTGCTCGCCGTTGTTTCTAGCACATCACTGTCCTTTTGCCTATCTCTCACCACGTTAAAACTATTCCCAACGCTTCCTACATTAATCAAAGTTTTATTATAAAATTTATTCATATAGGGACAATGCAAATGCCCATATATCACAACATCTGCAACTTTTTGCGAAACCGTATTTTCGCTTGGCTCAAACATTCGATATTTATCTTCATACGAATCTTCATTTATGATAACGCCTGTCTTTTTCTCTGGATGCGCATGAAACAGCCTGACCAAACTTCCGCTCATGTAAAATTCATAGGAAAATGGCAGATTCATCAAATATTCTCTTGATTTTTCAGATACCAATTGCAAATTGCGTAGTGCCCTTTGCTTCATTAAATCCACTGGAATATTATGCTTACTTTTGACATATTTTTCTGGATTAAAATCCACATCACAATTTCCTTGGACAACCACTTCGCAGTTCTCACGAACTAATTTCACACATTCTTCCGGATGATGTCCCTTTTCTACAATGTCCCCCAAACAAAATATTTTGTCGATATTTCTTTTTTGGATATCCTCCAAAGTTGTTTTTAATGCTTCCAAATTTCCATGTATATCTGAAATAATTGCTATTCTCATTTTTCCTCCCAAATCATTTATTCTATTCGAACTGTATCCATAACATGCACAAATCGAATCTTTTGAAAATCATATGTTGCAACCGCTCTGCCCAAAACATCATACGAATGCGTTGCAATAAAAATATCACTCAAATAATTCACATTATTCATCCCTACCACAATCAAACTATGCGAAAATCTTTGTCCGTTTTGCGATAGTTGTATCAAATCACCCACTTGTATTTGATTTTGCGGAACTTCAATTCCGCGCGGGCCAATCGATTTGTTATTCACCAAAAAATCATGCAAAAATTCGACTCCTGTCCACGAAGGCGACTTGTTATTGGCATTCCAATAATACCACAATTTCGAATTCATCACACCACATCCTGCATAAATGCACTGTGAAGCAAAATTGGTACAATCTCCCCCAATTTTCTCATAATCATAATACTTAGGATTTCTAGAAAGCGCCCATTGTTTCGCATAATCCACACATTTTTGTCTGTCATACTGTTTTTCTTTCAAATTTACCACCCCAAATATTTTATGCAAAATTCCTTCGATTGGTACATTTCATATTCCTATCATATACAAAATTCCGCATTTTTTCAATACTTTTTTTACTTTTAAGTTAAAATTGAAAAACTTGTGCAAAAAATAAAATTTTTTTGAAAAAAGTATGTCAATAACTTTTGAAAATGTCCCAAAAATTACAAAATA
>CANSTR010000034.1 GCA_947649935.1 uncultured Clostridia bacterium | reverse complement strand
TTTTGGGACATTTTCTAAAGTTACTACTTAAGACATTATCATAAATTAATCATATTCCAAGAAAAAATATGAAAATCTCCTTGACTTTTTATATGTCTTATGATATATTACTTTTTTAGTAACTCGACGTTAGCAATACCCTTTAGGGTATTCTTTTCTACTTAGAAAGGAGGAAAAATGCATAAGCTAAAAAAATATGGATCTTGGATGATGGCAGGAGTATTCTTGATTTTCGGAATATTTTTTTGGGTGAATGTTGACCACAAATCCCTATCCATTTATCTTAGTTTCGGCATGGCATTTATCTCTGCTATTGCCGGAATAATTGTTAAATAGTTGTTTGAAACAATTATTTATAAAAAAACTCCTCAGCAGGCACAATGCCAACTGAGGAGTTTTTCACTTTGTTTCCCATCGCAATAATTTAATATCTTTATAACGATTCAAAATCTCACTATACTTCTGATAATCTTCCTCCCAGAGAGCGTCTGGAACCTTGTCAAAAGCCCCAAAAACCTTTTCGGCTTCCTTAAGGAAGATGACCTGTTGCTGAGGTGTTAAATTGTCATATTTAATGCAAAATGTATACAATTTATCCAGCGTATCATTGGCTTTGATGAATGTCCAAAAATCCGTCACATTCATACCAGCCATTTTAATTTGCGCTACTGCTAAAATCATCAGCATAATAATTACCATTACTAATACAAATATTATCGCTAAAAATCCCATTTCTTCCTCAGCTTTCTTTTGTAAATTATTCTTCCCAATTATGATATACTTCAATCACATCATCTAAATCTTCCAAATTGTCAATCAAACGTTGCATCTTTTCTGCATCTTTCTCGTCCAATGAAATATAATTGCTTGGAACCATCTGAACACCTGCTTCCAAGAAACTAATTCCTGCTTCCGTCAATTTCTCTGTCACTGACGTAAAATCAGATGGAGCAGTTGTGATTTGGTAAACCTCGTCCTCTGCTTCAAAATCCTCTGCGCCACTATCAATGGCTAACATCATGAAATCATCCTCATTTAGCGCGCAACCTTCCTTCTCAATCACCAAAACTCCCTTTTTCTCAAACATATAGGACACACAACCAGATGTCCCCAAGTTTCCGCCAGCTTTGCTAAACACATGACGCACATCTGCTGCAGTTCGATTTTTATTATCCGTATTACATTCCACAATCACAGCCACACCATTTGTGCCATATCCTTCATACGTAATTTCTTCGTAATTGGCTGATGAACCTTCCCCAGAAGCTTTTTTAATCGCATTGTTAATCGTATCATTTGGCATGTTATTGGCTTTGCATTTTGCAATCACATCTTTCAATTTCGAATTTCCAGCAGGGTCTGGACCACCTTGTTTAACTGCAATCATAATTTCTCTTCCTAATTTTGTAAATACTTTTCCACGCGCTGCGTCTGCTTTTCCTTTTTTTGCTTGAATATTATGCCATTTTGAGTGACCTGACATTGTTCATTCCTCCTTAATTTTCTCAAATTTTTTTAATTATATCACATTCTTTTTCGTTTGTGTAGTCTTTTTGTAGAAAAATTTTTGAATCATTGCTATGATTCCTTGAAAAAGGTTAACTGTTATGATAAAATCATAACTAAGGAGGTCAAAATGGAATTAAAAGGAACCATACAAAATAGACGAAGCATTCGAAAATATCAAAATTTAGATGTACCAAATGAACTCATTGAAGATTTGATTGAATGTGCAAGATTAGCCCCTTCTGCGAAAAACAGACAACCATGGAAATTTGTTATCGTTAAAAATACGATTAAAAATCAAATTGCAGATATTATGTTAGAAGGCGAATTATCACGGTAGTGTCGAATCAACCACAAAAATAATCAAACAAGCACCTGTCCTTATCTTAGTTTTTAATCCGTACAAAGATATTTGGACGACTGGTGACTCACTTTCAATGGGTGCCGCTATCGAACATATTTGCTTAAGAGCAACTGATTTAGGACTCGGTTCTCTTTGGATACGAGATACTGTATTTACAAAAAAAGAAATAGCTAAATTAGTCCATCATGAATCTATGGAACTAATTTGTGCTATTTCAATTGGTTATCCAGCTATCCATCCAGAGCAAAGACCTCGAAAAGACTTAGCTGAA
Organism: uncultured Clostridia bacterium; assembly: GCA_947649935.1. GTDB lineage: Bacteria > Bacillota > Clostridia > TANB77 > CAG-508 > Scatovivens. The sequence goes on along the minus strand of CANSTR010000034.1, from coordinate 16,502 downwards.
ATGCTTGAATATCTCTAATTTTAACTACATGGCACCTTTTCTCTTAATCGTTACCAACGTGGTAATCAACAAAATTTTGATATCGTTTGATAACGATTTTTTATAATGATATTTAAAATCAATATCCATTCTATCTTCAAATGTCACATCATTTCTGCCACTAATTTGCCAGTAGCCTGTAACGCCTGGCTTATGTTGAATTATGTAATCGTAATATTCTCCCATATCCTCTTTTTCTCTTGGCAGATACGGACGTGGTCCCACTAACGTCATCTCTCCTTTTAACACATTCAAAAATTGTGGAAATTCATCCAAACTTGTCCTTCTTAAACATTCACCAAATTTGGTAACTCTTGGGTCATTTTTTAACTTTTTATATTTTCTATATTCTTCTCTGGCACATTCATCATTTTCTAATAATTCTTCCAGTTTTTTATCAGCATCTTTCACCATCGTTCTAAACTTATACATTCTGAACAATTTTCCATTTTTACCAATTCTCATTTGTGAGAAAAATATTGGTCCAAAATCTCTTTCACGAATATTGTTCGCAATAACAGCTATTGCAATTGGTATCACACATAGACATCCTACTAAACCACCTAAAATATCCAACGCTCTCGTAATCACAACTTCTGCACATCTTTTGAACTTCGCACGAGCACTATTATCTGTTACCTGTTTCACATCAGATAAATTAAATAGTAGTCCCATTTGATTCTCTTCCAAAATATCTCCTCCCTTCATCTTTTCGTACTTTACATAACCTTTAATTCATTATAACACATTTTTTTCCATTTGGCAATAGATTTTATAAAATTCACATAAATTTTATATTTTACATTTTATGTGGCATTTTCATTCCTAATAATTCACAACCAATTTTTAATACTTTTCCCACCGCTTGATTTAAGTATAAACGACTATTCGTCAAGGTTTTATCCTCTGTAATCATTTTATTTTCCTGATAAAAATTGCTATAACTTTGGCTCAAATGAATCAAATATCTTGCCAAAATGGATGGCTCATTTTTGCTGACAACATTTTGCAAAATTTCTGGAAACTGCTCTAAACAAGAAATGACTTTCCAACTGGCAGTATCCGTTAATTGCGCAAAATCAACATCTTGCAAACTTGGCACAAAGCCTGCCTTTTCCAGCACGCTTTTGGTACGCACATACACATATTGAATATAAGGACCTGTTTCCCCATTAAAATTAAGCGCTGTGTCCCAATCAAAAACTTGATCTTTGATGATATTGTTGCATAAATTATGGAAAATAACGGCTCCTATTCCGATTTTTTGTGCCTCCTCTTTTTGGTCTTGTTCCGGATTTTTTTCTGCCATAATTTTTTCCACGCGCGAAACCGCCTCCTTTAGCAAATCTTCCACTTTGACAGCCGTTCCCTCACGTGTCGACATTTTGCCACTCGCAAGTCGAACCATGCCATAACGCACATGTTCCAAGCCATTCACGCATTTTTCTGGAATGCCTAGATATTTTGCCACTTCGAAAATTTGGCGAAAATGCAAATTTTGCTCATAAGCAACCACATACAAACATTTATCAAAATCGTACGTTTCGGCACGATACAAAATCGCTGCCAAATCCCTGGTCGCATAAATCGTCGTTCCATCTGCTTTGCGAACCATGCAAACGCCAAGTCCTTGTTTTTCCAAATCCACAATTTGGGCACCTTCCGATTTTGTGACAACGCCTGCTTTTTCCAGCCTTGCTTCCATTTCTGGAATTTTATCAATATAAAACGATTCTCCATTCCAAGAATCAAATTTGACATCCAATAAATCATAAATTTTCTGGAATTCTTGCAAACTCAAATCACGAAATTTTTGCCACAAATCCATGCAATAGCTATCTCCATTTTCCAGCTTTTTGAAATTCTCTCGGCAAATTTCCAAAACGCTTTCATCTTGCTTGCATAAATCATTGATACGGATATAAATTTGCGTCAAATCTTCAATCGGATTTTCCTCAAAAGAATACTCGTTTCCCCATCTTTTGTAACCTTCAATCAATTTGGCAAATTGGGTTCCATAATCTCCCAAATGATTGATTCCAATCACATGATAACCCAAAAATTGATAAATTTTGTACAAACTATTCCCAATGACGGTATTTCTCAAATGCCCAATATGAAAGGGTTTGGCAATATTAGGAGACGAATATTCGACCACAATATTTTTCCCATTTCCAATTTTGGAAGCTCCGTAATTTTCCTGTTTTTCGTCAATTTCAGTTAACACACTTTTGACCAGCAATGTTTTATCAATATAAAAATTCAAATAGCCTCCCACCATTTTTACTTCCGTGATTTCTTCTCCATTTTCTAGCTTTTCCAGAATATTACTTGCAATTTCTGGTGGCGATTTTTTGAGCGATTTTGCCAATTTGAAACAGGGAAAACTGTAATCCCCCATTTCCTGATTTGGCGGAATTTCAATATACTCCTGAATTTCTTGTTCTTCTAAATTAACTACTTTTGCAATCTTTTTTGCGATGATTTCTCTGAAGTTTATCATATCCTTTTTTTACCTCTCTATATTTTTTTCCTATTTTTGGAGCTAATTTAAACCCTATCATAGCGACCATTACGCCACAAATCACACCAGCTGTGTCAATTCCAACATCGAAAAAACTTGGCCCTCGATTTAAGGAATACAGCTGATGAAATTCGTCCAAGCATGCCAAAGCCATTCCCACAAAAATCGAAATGAACGCTTTGTTTTTGAAAGCAAAACTGCTTGCTAGCGCATAAATCAAAATACCGCCTGTTGCAAATAAGGCAAAATGCGCCGCTTTTCGGACATACAGCTCCACTTCATCAACTTGTTTTGTGGTAACAACACAGCCACCTTCGACAATTCCCAACAATTGCCTTGTGACTTTGTCACTTGTTTTGCTGGATTCTCGCCCTGTTTGGCTGGAAAATAGAAATACTACTCCAAACCAAATTACCAATATGACGCCTAATCCGATTTTAAACAACCTGTTCTTTTTTATTTTTCAGCCCTTCCTTTCGTTTGGCAAAGATTTTCTTCGCCATTTTGTAGACAAATAGGAGCACACAAATTCCAATTGCCACACCAATAGAATCAATGAAAACATCTAAAATTTGCCCTGACCTGCCATCAATAAACAATTGATGAATTTCGTCAATTGCGGCATATTCCACGCCAACGAGCCATGCAAATAGCATACGCTTTTTATCCGAAAAATCGAAGGTAAGAAACAAACTTAAAAATAACATACCGCCAATCGTGTATTCTGTTACATGCGCCAATTTTCGAACATATGGCTCCACTTGATTGATTTGTTCTTCCGTTTCCACCACTTTGCTTGCCACTTCTCGGCTCAAATTGCTGGATTCTTCGCCATTTTGGTCAGAAAATTGAAATACGGAAAACATCCATACTACAATTAATATTAAAATGATGATTCTAATAATGGTCTTTTTTTGCATTTTTTCTTCCTTTCTTATTGAATTTTGTTGTGGAAACAGTGTATAAAATGTGGGTAACCATGCTAATAACTTTCGTTTTTTGTGGATAACTCAATAATTTGGTCCATATTATCATCTTCTGCTGCTTTATTTTTAGTGATTTTGCCACATTTTTGACATTGAAACACAATCACATATCCTTTTTTGGCTCCAATTTCCAAACCGATTGGCTTTAACAAACCATGGCATTCCTCGCTTCTGTCGCCTGGATTGATGTCTACATGCTTGGAGTACAAACAATACGGACAATGATTTCTGCAAGAATAGCCTAGTTTTGGAACTTGTTTCCCACAATTTTCGCATAAAAATTCTTCATCAATGACCGTAAAAGTACGTTTATTCATAAATGCTACCTCCAATGAATTCACGTAATAGCGAATTATTGGGAATTAAATCGATTTCTTTTACGGATTCAAAGTATTGCAACATTTCGATTAATCTTCTGGCTTCGCTGTATTCTGGATGTGTATCATCAATTTCCTCTAAAAGCGGAATGACAAAATCCTTCAAAACCGCCAATTCGTAAATAATCGAGGAATTAAACATGCAATCTGCCTCTTCTTGATACGGAAAAATATATTTTTGCTCGCCTCGATTGACCGAATTCCACATTTCCAACGTATGTAATGCGGAATAATTGCGAGAGCGATAGTCACGCGAAATTCTTCGAATCAAACGAGTGTCTGTTGTAGAAATTCTATTATAATAATCAATATTTAGAACTGTTAAATCGCTGATGTATACTTTAAATTTATTTTGTTTTGGAATTTGATTGGTTAGTTCATCATTCAAACAATGGATTCCTTCGATGATAAGAATTTCATCTTCTTTTAACTGCAATTTGTTTCCCAAATATTGTTTGTGACCTGTTGCAAAATCAAATGTTGGCATTTCTACTTCTTTGCCAGCCAACAAATTCAACAATTGTGTGTTAAATAATTCCACATCAATCGCTTGCAAACATTCAAAATCGTAATTTCCATTTTCGTCTACTGGATTGTTTTCACGTTCTACAAAGTAATTGTCAACCGAAATGGTGACTGGCTTGATGCCTTGCACGCGAAGTGCCATGCCTAGCTTTCCAGCAAATGTCGTTTTTCCAGACGAGGTTGGACCTGCAATAAGCACCATGCGAATGTTGCGTTTTTGCTTGATTTGATCAGCAATTTCCGCAATTTTTTTCTCATGAATGGCTTCTGAAAACAAAATCAAATCTTTGATTTTGCCTTCTTGAATTTTTTTATTCAAACGATAAACCGTATTAATTTTCATTAATTTGTATAATTCATCATAATCATTCATGGCAGATACTAATTTTAGCGATTCTTTACTACGATTTAGGATTTGGGCAGAATCGTCCTCTGCATATTCGAGCAAAAAGCCATTTCTAAATTTCGTTAAATCATATTCTTTCGCAAATCCAGTTGAAATCGGCATCACGCCGTAAAAATAGTTGTAATATTTCTCGCAAAAATATAAATCGACAATTTCTTTACTGCCATCTGCTTGCAACCTGCCTCGCAAGGTTTCTTCTTTGGCGTAAAAGGCTTTCGCCTCTTCTTTGGTCATTTGCACTTTGCGAATTGGCAAATTCTTGTTAATCGTTTCCTGCATTTTGGCTTTGACTTTTGCTAACATTTCTTCCGTTAATTCTAGATTTTCTGTTTGGCAAAACATGGCATTAGATAATTGATAATTAACTGTCAAATAGCAATCTGGGTACAATTCGTCTATTGTTTTGCTCATCAGATAAAGCAAACCTCTGACATAAATGATTCTGCCTTCTTTTTCATCATTTTTGATGAATTCAATTTTGCCATCTTTTTCGATTGATTCGTTCAAAGAAACAATTAAATTGTTGTATCTTGCAGCAATGATTTCTTCTGAAATCTGCTTTTCGAAAACTTCCAGTATCGTTTTTCCTTTTTCAATGTTGTATTCTTGTTGTTCTAAAATGATTTTCATTTGTCGTTCCTTTCGTATTTAAAAATTAAAATATAGTAACATGCCGACCGATGATGGAAATGATAAAACCAAGTAGTTTCATTCCAAGAGTGGCTTCGTTTTCTTCTCCAAAACTAAAATACATTTTTACAAGGGGGCGTGCATCGTATATCATTTTTACGCCTAATGCTACTGCGATTACTCCAATGGCTAATAGAAATTTGTTCATTTTTACATCCTCTTTTATTATTTTTATATCCCGACCCATTCTGAAATTTTTTCAAAAACTTCTGGATATTGTTTTTTTAGGTTGATTGGTCTTAAATCTTTGCCGACCCAGGCGTGTATCGTACTACCTGTGTTGATTGGCTTTTCAATGCCGTGCTTGAATACTTGATAATTGAATACAATTCTGGCTGGTGTTAATTTGGCTATTTCTACGGTAATCGTCAGAACATTTTCGTATTCTGCTGGCACATTGTATTTGCAATTTAATTCCACAAGTGGCATCATCACGCCATTTTTTTCCAAGGACGAATACGTCATTCCGATTTTTTTGACAGCTTCTGTGCGAGCTGCCTCGTACCAAATGGGATAAACCGAATGATGGACAATCCCCATTTGGTCTGTTTCTGCATAGCGAACCGTTATTTTCGTTTCTGAAATCATCTTATTTTCCTTTCTTTCCTTTTTTCTCCAATCTTTGCCTTGCTTTTTCTTCTCTTCTTTGTTCTTTTTCCATTTCTCTTGTTAATTTTTGTTGCAATTTCATTAATTTTCTTGATTTCTTTAAAACTGGCTCTTCTGGCTTTTCGTTTTCTACAACGGATTCTTGAGCTGGTGTTTCTGGACGAACTGGATTTTGCACTGGTTCCTCTGGAATGACCTGTTCTGGTTCTTCCTCAAATGGCTCATCTTCCAAAAATTTTTCGAATTCTTCTAAATCGTCTAAATCATCCAAACTTTCAATATTTTCATACAACGCCAATTCTTCTTGTGATTCATCATTCATTGGAAAATCATTCGTTTCTACCAATTCTTCCTCTTGCTTTTTTTCATTTTTTAAAAAGACATCATATTCGTACACAAAAATATCTTTGCATTTTGGCGTGTTTCCATTGTTGCCAAAATACGCATTGGTGCGGAACTTCGTTTTATTGGTTAACGAAAATTCCAATCTTCGATGATCCACCAAAACTTTGGAAGATAAATTCATGCCAAGTGGCAAAGTTTTATTGGTATTATCAAAAAAGATGATATTGGATGCATATAAAATTGGCATATCTTCCTGATAATTCAAGCAAATCAAGTTGTAGGCTCCTTCGTCGTCTTCCTCGAATTCAAGCAACTCTTTTTCGACATCCAAATTATATAACGTAAAATCGTCTTCTTGAATGAGGCGCGAAATCGGCTCTAGTTTGTATAATGGCATATCGTATTGCGCCGTAATTTTCGGCATGGCTCCCTCCAAATAATTGACAATGCTTTGCATTTTTTCGGTGAAATCAAACACGTCGATTTTTTTATTGATATTCATAATTTTAAACTTGTTTTTTTCTACCTCGCGATGACTTCTACTGCCAATGTATTTTACTTTGTTATTGGCTTCTTCAATATTCCCAAAAATATCAAATGCTTCATTATCAATTACCAAGCGGTCTTCATTGAAGTCCTCTTTTAATTGCTCCAAAATCAGTTCCATATCGTATTTGACCATTTTGTTGGAGCGTAGCATATTCAAGTACCCCAACAATTCCGTTTGCGCAATGAAAATGCTATCTGTCTCCTCATGGGACAACTTTTTTCTTTGCAAAAGGTCGACTTCTTCGCCTAATTTCTCAAAATCCATTTCCAAATCAAACGATTTTTTCATCTCTTTTGCATTCGTTTCCTCGTCTTTTTCATCTCCCATTTCAATGGCTAATTTTTCATCTTTATTGGCAAATTTCCAAAATTCAAAAATGCTTCTTTTATGTTTATCAATTTCCTCAATATACTGATTGGCATTTCTCACTTTGGACTTCAAATTTTCCAGCTTCAATTCCAAAGCTTTGCAATCTTGCTTCAAATTTTTGTATTGTTTTTCGCCTTTTTCGTGCAAAGCATAAATCGTGACCAAATCTTCAATCGTATAAAATTCTTTTTCCTCCAGACCACTGTTCACAGGCTCATTCTCGATTTGAATGGTTTGCACTTGTGCAATATCTTCCACGTTTTGAGCACGTTTTTTCAATTTATCTTTTTTATCAGACTTGAAAAAATATTTCACTTTTCCAATAAACGTTTTTTTGCATTCTAAATACGTTGAAATTTCTTTTTGCTTTTGCAAATATTCATCTTCTTTTTCCTTGACTTCCTTTTTCAGCGCCGTCAATTTATCTTCTAATTCTTGCTTATTTTTATTTTGATTCGTGATTTCGTAATCTGCCAACAAATACTCATTTCGAATAAATTGCGTCAATGTATCAAACGTGATTTCCACTTTTGACAAATACATGGCAAGCCCATTATTGCTATCAATTCTCGTTTCAAAATGATATTGGTCCTTGATTTCTGTCTGCAAAATGAACAACGCTTTTAGCAATTTATAAAACTTAATCGCCTCTTGCGTAGAATCCAAGCAAACTTTATAACTACTTTTTATATTGCGATACACAAACGTTTCCCCCACAATTTGCAAAGAAAGTTCATTTTTATGATTGTATACTTCAAAAATTAATGGCCAATTTTTCGTAAACAACCACAAATAATTTTCCATATCGGTGATTTCATTTTTCTCCAAAATATCTTCACTGTAACCAACATAATGAATTGGCACATAAATTTTAGGCGCATCTTTTTTTCGTTTTTTGCTAAAATCAATTTGTGCTTTTAACAAATAGAAAAACTCCGAAAAAGTCTCTTCTTTCGTGCAAACAAGCATAAAATACTTGTCCTGCGCCTCCGAATAATAAATTTGCCACAAATGGTCACGATTATATTTTACTTTAAACGGTACGCCACTTTCAAAACTTTCCTGTGTTTTAGCGACTTTTTCTACTTCGTCAGTCGACATATTACGAACCATTTTGCAAAATGTTTTAAACATCATCACTTCTTCTTCGTCGCCATCGCCGTTCAAGAAAAATCGAAATGGCACTGCTCTTCCGTATTTTTCTTTAATGGAATCACTTCGCAAGGTAGGAGTTAACAAAATTTCGATTTGGTCAATTGGGACAAATCGATAGACTTTCAAGTCTTTGTCATGATTGAATTTTGAGATATTAAAACTTGGAACTTCTGATTCACTTACAAATTTAGGCAATTTTTCTAAGTTCAAGCCTAAAAAATCAAGTTTTTCTTGTAGTTCTTCATTTTCAATCCTGTTCAATTTTTTCTCCTCCCTCTTTTTTGCAATATGAAACAGTATATCATAAATTTAATTTCAAATCAATTGTTTTTTGAAAACAAAACAAAAATTTATGATTTTCTTTTTAAACGCACAAAAGTCCTGGATTTTCTCCACGACTTTTATCCCTAACCTTTTATTATACCATGTTTTTGCTAATTTGTCAATTGACAAACGATCAAAACTATGCTCTCACCTGATTTTACTGTTGTTTCAAACTTCCAATTTCTTCTTTCTTCAATCCCGTTATTTCTATGATTTCTGCCACTGATTTTCCCATAGACAATAATTTTCTAGCAATTTCCAACTGCGCCTGTTTCATGCCTGCTTTTTTGCCTTTTCTTTCTCCTCTTTGTTCCCCTCTACTTTCCGCAATCTGCCTATCCCAATTTCTCTCAATTTCCCATTTTTCGCGCAATCTTTTCAATTCATCTCCACCCGTCAAAAAATCCATCATTTTGCGCGCCTCTTTTAATGTTCGATTTTTACTTTCTGCCATTTTGATTCCCTCCTTATCATAGTCATCCATAAATAACAACCATTGTTCCAATTTATTCTCTAAATTTGGCTTTATTTTGCGAAATTTTGGCAATTCAATAAAATACCATTTTGGATTTTTCATCACAATATAATCTTTATGTTTTTTGAGTACAATTTCTGTTTCAGATAGATAATCCTTTACATTCAACAAATTAAAATCCAAAATATTAATCAATATCGTTTGATTTACTTGCTTATAATCCATACCACTTCCGATTTGTTGTGCTAATAATTTCGAGCCATACATTGTGGTTCGCTCAATAAAATCTGGCTGTTTTTTGACTTGCATTTCAATATCGACTGTCATATTATTGTTTAAAATCGCCAATAAATCTAGCCTGCCACCTTTTTCTTCCGCAAATAATTTTTCCAAACTTACTTCTTCTGTAATAATGATATCTTTAATTTGAATTTTCAGCAAAGCTTCCAAAAATTCTCTCAGGAATTTTTCATTGCCCTTTCTGCTAAAAAAAGCCTTAAAAACAATATCATTCTTCAAATTTAATGCCATATATATTTCTCCTCTCATTATAACATCTATTGCGAACTTTTTCAACTTTTTTTGTTCGACATTTCTTTTTTTGTGAAATTTTTGGCAGATTTTGCCTGTATTTTGAATCGTGAATCGATTCAAGATGAATTATTTATATCATATATGATTACATTTGTCAATATGTTTTACATCACAAAAAATCACTAACTTAAAATTAGTGATTTTTTGTACTATGATTAATCTCTATTGTTATCTTGAACGGCATAATACCATACCATAGCAACAATGATAATTGCTGCAACTGCTAAAATAATCCAAATCCATGTTGTGGTAGACATATTTGTTACACCTGTTGCCATATCATCTACCGATGTTCTAACTGCATTATATCCATTTCCGTTATCATAATTTCTTGCTGTACGATTATTATTATCGTTGTTATTGTTATTATTATTTCTTGCGTTATCTGTACCCATATTCATCGCATCATCTGCTACATTTCTTACACTATTTCCTGCTTTATTTAAGGAATCTGTAATTTCTTCTCCCAAATTTACATTAGAATCATCACCATTGTCGGCTGCAAAACAAACCGAACAACACAAGGAAAGGACTAAAATAGCTAGTGAAATAAAAATTTTCTTAGCCATTTTCCTTAAACCTCCCAAAGTTTTCTTTAATCTATATCGAATAAAGTTTTTAAAAACTTTATAACTATATTATTGATTTTTTGAAAGGTAAATATGCTAGCAAATTTTTTGCAAGTTTCCTATTTTTGACTAATTGTAATGTTTTGCGATTGCAAATTTAATTCGCGACATACAATGTTTTGAATTTGCGCAATTTGGTCTGGATTTAAACTGCTCGATTTCACAATCACGCTCGCATTGTTGTTGCTGACTAAAATTACCACATCTTCAAAATTTTTGTTTTTAATTAAATTTTCGGCAATCATAATCGCATTTTTGCAATTGGTGATGTTGTTGATTTCTTGAATGGCGATGGCTTTTTGGTCGTTTGAAATTTCGTTGGAATCCACCATTTTTTGATACGTTTCCAACATTTGCGAATACATCGTATCTCGCTCAATTCTGGTTGCAGAAAAATATTCGTCTGTGCTTGTTTTGCTGTTGGTTTGCTGTGTTTGCTGGTCGTCGTTTGGCACAATGCCTTCTTTCACAGCATTGCCATTGACTAGCTGAACATCTCCAAGAGATGCTTCATTCGTAGCATTTTGCGTGGTTGCCACCTCAATCGTTGGCTCATAATCATAATTCAAATAACCAATTCCAATCAAACAAACTGCCATCAAAATTAAAACGATATGTTTTATTTTCTCTTTTTTCATGTTCTTTCCTCCCTATTGATTTCTCTCAAAAACCTGTATTTTATGCGTTGCCAAGCCAGTCACCGCTTCCACCGCAGCAATAATATTGGATTTTGTCACAGAATTGCTCGCGCCACCTGCTGTCACAATCGCGCCTTCAATCGTGGGACAAACTGTTTTTCCGCGTCACTGGACTAGAATCTGAACCTGTGACCACACTTTTTTCGTTATCTTCTGACTGAATCGTTCGAACACCGCCTGATGTGTCGGTTTCTTCTGTCACACTTTTGCTGGAACTTTCGTTATACATAGGTACAACCGTGCTACTTTCCGAATAAGTCAATAAAACCGAAACTTCGCCGACGCCTTCAATTTTTGACAAAATCGCTTCCAATCTTCTTTCCAAATCGGTTGATGTGTCAAGACCTTGCGCCGTCGTACTTGCCAATTGCGCATCCTCATGATTACGGGTTTCTTTTTTGTTATCTTCCTTTATAATATGATTGATGATAATTAATGTTATGACTAAAATTACTAAAAATACCACCAAATTTTCAATTTTTCGATTTTTGTCTTTGAATAATTTTTTTAATTTTTCCATAGTTTCTCCTTTTTGTATGGGTCGGTCTTGACCGCCCCCTTCACGTTTTTATTTTGTACGGGTCGATGCCCACATCGACCCTGATTTATTTTTTGCATTTTTGGGTCAATGTTGGCATTGACCCCTACGGTTATTGAAAAATAATTTTGGTTTTGTCTACCTCATAATTTTCTGCAATATAATTTCGGATGTCTGGATAATCTTTTTTGGTTTGCGCTTGCGCTTCTTGCTGATTGCCAATTTCGATTTTTTCGACTTGCGCAACATTCGAATCTTGAATTGACATCGTTATTTTTTCGATGTTTTCATATTTGGCATCATACGCAATTGTGATAGAATTTACTTGATAACCAAATTCCTCTTCAATCTTATGTTTCAAAGTTTCTTTGATGCCACCTACGTACAAATCTCGTATATTTTCGGTCGAAACATCGGTTGATGTTTCGATTGTTGCTAAATCGAGTTGCTTGGAAAAATCAATATTTGTATTTAATTTGCCCAAAATCGGATTTAATATGGTGAAAATCACATAAATTCCAATCACCACTTTGACGTATTTCTTGTGATTTCCTTCTGGCAAAATCGTTTCTATGATAATAGAAATCATCACCGCAACAATGATGCCTTCGCACCAACTTCTAAAAAATTCTATCAAAACTTCCTCCCTATAAATAACTGTGTATCCCTTCTTACGCAATACTTTCCGAACTTGTGCAAAAAATGCACAAGTTCAAAGTGAGCACTCAAATCTCATTTTTTAAAGAAAATTTCCCACGCCTTCTATCGATACATTAATGCGCTATTTGTGATTTTTAACACAAGCGTAATTCCAATGATAAACATCACCGAAACCGAAAAAAGTATCGCCAGCATGACTTTGTAACCATCTGAAATTTGTGCAATTAATTTGACAATTTTTTGGTCGGCCACCACTTCGCATGCGCCAGATAACACATAAAACGAAATCCACAAAATACCCAATTTCAAAATTGGCAAAATGACAATTCCAATAATTGCCACAACACCAATCACGCCAACTGCATTTTTCAAAATATTGCCACAACCGATAATACTATCCACCGAATCGCCCAAAATTTTTCCAACCACCGGAATAAAATTCGAAACGGCAGCTTTTGCCGTTTTCGCAGTCATGCCATCTACGGAACTGCTCAGCGTTCCTTCAATGGATAGCGAGCACACAAACACGGTCAAAATAATACCCAAAATCCACACAATCGAACTATTCAAGAATTTCGATAATTTGCCAATTTGCACTTTGTCAGAAATATTCGAAACAATGCCAAGTGTAATCGAAATCAGCAACATCGGTATCAAAAAATTGGAAATAAAATTTCCGATAAAGCTAATCATAAAAAGAATAATTGGCTGGATGATTCCAGTTGTCGTAATGCAACCAGTGGTCAACATCAAAGTCGATAGTAGCGGGATAAGCAAATTCATAAATCCCGTCACTTCCCCAATCGATTCACGTGTCAAATTGACAACGGAAATCAGGCTGTCTGTAATCAAGGTTACAATAATTAAATATTGAATAAAATAGATGATTTTCGAGGTCGTATCATTACCCAAATTTTCAACAATGGCTTTGAAAATGCTATGAATAATGATAACAATCAGTACCGTAATCATCAGCTGGATGGCTAGTCTTACTTCATTTCCTGCAAAATTTAAAATGGAGTTTGTCCAAAAATTCGTCCCCAAATTTCCGGTAATCGCACTGGAAAAAAGGTTGTCCATATTCAAATCTGGAAAATTTTCTTGGGTGTAATTTTGGGCATTTTGCAAAAAATCAGAAATGCCAAGCGCACTTTTTTGGGTATTCATAAAATCTTCCATGTTCGTCCTCCTTATGGCAACAATTTGGTAAGCGATTCAAGTGCTGTCGAAATTACGGGAATGGACATCGAAATTACGATGATTTTTCCGCCAAAATCGATTTTATTGGCAATGCTACTTTCGCCACTATCTTTGCAAATACTGACCGCATATTCGGTTAAAATCGAGATGCCTGTGATTTTTAACAAAATGGAAATAAAAGCATTATTGTAATTTTCATTGAGGCTTCTGACAAAATCGATGATTCCAGTGAGCGTGTCCAACGACAGAAACAAGATGATGGCGCCCCCCATCAAAATTGCCAAAAAAGCAAATTCTTTGCGGTATTGTTTCAACATAATCGTGACGATTAATGTGATAAATCCAACTCCTATTATTTTGATAATTTCCATTATAAATTAAACACCGTCCTTACTGTTTGGAATAATTCGCTGATTTCTTTGATGACAATGGTCAGCACGATAATCATGCCAGCTAATGTTGTCATCATGGCTTGATCTTCGCGTCCTGCTTTGCTCAAAATCTGATGCAAAACCGCTACAATAATTCCAATTCCTGCAATTTTAAATAATAAATTGACGTCCATTCTTTCTCTCCTTATCATAAAAAATTCACACAAATTTCACAATTTTATCATTTTATTTTTATAATTTTGTGTATATATTATTTTTATATTGGGTTGATGTGGGCATCAACCCCTACGGGTTATATGAGAATAATACAAATGCCGATTCCGACAATGCTGCCTAATGTTTTGAATAATTTATAATTTTTTTGTTTTTCTTGTTCTGCTTTTTCCATTTGCGTATCCATCAATTTGCTCATCACGTTAATTTCGTTGATTTGCCCGTCTTTGTCCGTTTTGCCCAATAATTTTCCAAACATTTTTAAAGTGGTTTGGTCTTCTTTCGTTAACCTTGTTTCCTTTTCTACTGCCATCATCCAGCTTTGCGTGATTCCGTTTTGTTCTAAATTTTGAGTCGTAGTTCGAAAAATATTTTCTCGTCCCCCATAAATCACTTTTGTGACTTCTGCAAAAATGTCTTTAATTGGCTCATACGTAAACTCAATTTTGCTTTTTATCATTTCTAATGCATTTTTGATTTTTCGTAATTCCTCGACGCGACTATCGTACGATTTTGCTTTCAAAATGCCAAGCATGGTGCAAATGCCAAATACCAAAAATAGCAAAATCATTTTCAAAAAACCAAGCATCATCGATCACCTACTTTTTCGTAAGTTGTATTTTTCTTATTGATTTGATAAACTTCTTGAATATTGCCTTTCTGCGCAGTATCCAAAAAAATGACTTTTTCAAAAACATGCAAATTCAGCAAATTTTTCAAAACTGGATTTAGCATAATGTCTTCAAACGTGCTTCCATGCGCCGTGAAAATTCCTTTGCAACCAGAGCACATCGCATAATTAATCGCCTCAATATCGTCCTTGTTGCCAATCTCATCAGCCACCACCACTCTGGGCGCCATGGAACGAATTAGCATACGAATTCCAACACTTTTGCTGACATTTTCAATCACATCTGTTTTCACGCCAATGTCGTTTTGCGCAATTCCTTTGTACAAAGCCGCAATCTCGCCTCTTTCGTCCACCACACCAACATTAATCGCCTTAAATTTCATCTCTTTGACGCCACTGGAAACTTGTCGAATTAAATCGCGTAAAACCGTTGTTTTTCCTGCACCTGGTGGTGCGACAAGCAAGGTATTGAAAACACTATTTTCCTCCAAATTCAAAATGTAACGCAACAATTGATTGCTACTTCCAACAATCTGCCTCGCAATTCGAAAATTTAGACTATGAATGTAATTGATATTGATGACTTTTTCTTCATCAATCACGCATGAACCTGTAATTCCAACACGATGCCCACCTTTTATCGTGATAAATCCGCTAGAAATCTGATTTTGGTACGTATAAATCGAATTTTCACAAATCATTTGCAAGCAGGACAAAATTTCCTCTGTTGTAACTGTGTATTTGATGATTTTTTCGCCATCATGAAACTTCAAAATAATGGGTCTTTGGCTACGTAGTCTAATTTCTTCCAAGCTATCCACCTTGTCCAAAACTTCCTCTGCGATTTTTTTTTCAATTTTATCTGGAAAATATTTTAGAATATGATTCAACTTTTTATCCTTTCTTTGAGTTGTATTTACTAATATATATGCGGATAAAAATTTTTTAGAACTAAAATTTTTAATTTTTTCAATCATAAAGAGCATATAGATTATTTCTCTTACCAAAAACAATCTATATGCTCTTTGTAACACTGAATTTCCGTTAAATTTTGAACTTTCTAACATCTTTCAAGAACTGAAATTCTTTTTTCATGATCAAATAAACTCATTTCACATCTGTCTACTCTTGCATCTAGCTTGTGAATTTTTTCAGATTTTTCTTGATTCTTGTCTAACTCGGTAACAATAGCATCATACATCAAATCAATTTTTTTGCCATATTCTTGTTCAAATACAAACTGCTTGTCCAAAATCGTTTTTTGAAGTTGCTCAAATTTTCGGTCAGTTTCTTCAAACTTTGCTTCAACTGTTTGAAAACCATCTTCCATTTTGTCATCTAATTTCTGAATCTTTTGCTCCATTCTTCGATCCATTTCTTGAAGGATATTTTGTCCAAATTCTACTAATAACGCTTTCATCTCTTCCATCTTCTCACCTCCTTTACAAATTTTTTATAACTTATCACATTTATTTACAAATTGCAAGTATTTTTTACAAAAATTTTAAAATTTTTTTCTGTTGTCCATTCAAAAAATAATAGCAACAAAAAATCAATATATAATTTATGCAAC